>CALCUH010000082.1 GCA_937907165.1 uncultured Bacteroidales bacterium
CCCGCCACACCGATTCGCTTTCTTATGGGGAGTTGGTGACCGCTGTGGTCGCCTTGTTGAAGCCGACTGGACGTTTCTCTGTCATTGTTCCCACCTCCGAATTTGCGGATATGGAACGCATCGCCTCTGTGGCGGGTCTGCATTGCGTGCGTCGCACGGATGTCCTGCCTACGCCCACGTCGGGGTCGAAGCGTGTCTTGGCGGAGTTCTCTTTCGTGGAGGCGGAATGCCTTCGTGGCGAACTGGTAATAGAGGAGGGTGGAAGGCATATCTATTCGGAGACGTACAAAAAGCTCACCTCCGAGTTTTACCTGAAAATGTGAAGCCATGGATTTCTCCCGGAAACTGATAGAATGGTATTTGCGTGACGGACGAGATTTGCCGTGGCGCCAAACCAAGGACCCCTATAAGATTTGGGTATCGGAGATTATCCTGCAGCAGACGAGGGTCGCGCAGGGCATGGAGTATTATTTCCGTTTTATTGAGCGTTTCCCAGACGTGAAAGTTTTGGCGGCTGCCTCGGAAGATGAGGTTTTGAAACTCTGGCAAGGTTTGGGTTACTACAGCCGTGCCCGCAATATGCGTGAGGCGGCTAAGAGCGTGGCGGAAAAGTTCGGGGGTGTTTTCCCGAAGGAATATGCGGATGTGCGTGCCTTGAAAGGGGTGGGAGACTATACCGCCGCTGCGATATGCTCTTTCGCCTACGATTTGCCCTATCCGGCCGTTGACGGAAACGCCTACCGTGTCTTGTCGCGTGTCTTCCGTGTGGATGACTGCATTGATACGCCCCAAGGGAAGCGCGCCTTTGCGGAGCTCTCCTTGGAGGTGATGGATAAGAGACGTCCAGCCTTGTATAATCAGGCGATGATGGACTTGGGGGCGACCGTCTGCTTGCCTGCCGCACCCGATTGCGAGGCTTGCCCCTTGAAGGAAGGCTGCGCGCTCAGTGGCTCGTCGGAGGTATCGGACTATCCGAAGAAGGGAAAGAAGGTCGTGTCGCGCGACCGCTACTTCGTCTATCTGGCGGTGGAGGATGGAGGGAAGACTTATTTGCGCCGTAGGGAAGGAAAAGATATCTGGAAAGGATTGTACGAATATCCGATGGTGGAACTTCCCGCACCATTGTCAGAGATGGCGGACCAAGCGTGGATGACGCCTTTGGCGGAAGAGTTCTCCGACTTGCTTCTCCTTGGAGAGCCTGTGATGAAAAAGCATGTGTTGACCCATCAAAATATCCATGCCGTATTCTTCCGAGCGGAGGGTCATTTCTTGCGCCGCGCGGATTCCGTCTACATTGAAGTGGAGAAGGAGAAGTTGGGAGAATATGCGGTGTCGAGGCTGATGGAGAGATATCTTTCGGAATAGGCGATAGGTATGATATTTTTGAGTTTATATTATCTGAAAAATATATCCGAACGGATATGTCATGATTTTTTTATTTAGAAAAAACCTCTTACATTTGCCATCGTTTGTATTTATGGACGATAAATAGATAACGATATGTTAAATCCAAATACTATTATTGTTAATGTTTAAAGTATAAATGTATGAATGCGAAATCAATGTTGGGAGCGATGGTAATGCTGGCTGCGTCGCTTTTCCTACCTTTCGAAATGGCCGGTCAAAATCAGAAGAATGAAATGTTGAAATCGGGTTATTCCTATCCTGAAGGTTCTCCTGTGTTCCATAACGGGCAATTGTCCGTCAGTGGGACTAACTTGGTAAGCGAATGCGGTAAGGTGGTCCAGTTGAGGGGAATGAGTTCCCACGGTCTGGCTTGGACGCCTGCGTGTTATACGGAAGAGTCCCTCACCTCTTTGGTGAACGATTGGAACGTAGACATTTTCCGTTTGGCGATCTACACCCATGAGTGGGGAGGCTATTGCCAGACAGGTAGTCAACAATGGAAAACTCCGGAAGAGTACAATAAGTTCATAGATGATTTGGTGGACATTTGTGGGAAGTTGGGAATATATTGTATCATCGATTGGCACGTGTTGAACGAAGGTAGCGGTAATCCTAACACCACGTTGGAGTATGCGGTTCCTTTTTGGGAGTATATGTCCCAAAAACACAAGGATGATAAGCATGTGCTCTATGAGATCTGTAACGAGCCTAACGGAATGAACGTGAAGTGGGAGACCGTAAAGAAGTATGCGGACACGATTATTCCTATCATCCGCAAGAACGACCCTGACAAGATTATCATCTGCGGTTCTCCGACATGGAGTCAGGATGTGGATAAGGCAGCCGAGGATCCTTTGCAATATGACAATGTGATGTATTCCTTGCACTTCTATTCCGGCACTCACGACTCATACTTGCGCGACAAGGCGGAAGTGGCGATGAATAAGGGATTGGCCATTTTCGTGACCGAGTGTGGCACCTCTGCGGCAAGTGGAAACGGAGGCGTCTTCTCTGATGAATTTGACGAATGGGTGGATTGGATGAATAAGTTCAAAATCAGTTGGCTGGATTGGAGTTTCGTTGACAAAAACGAGACATCTGCGGGTTTAAATCCAGGTGCCGTCAGTGCGAAAAATTGGACGGATGTCTCCAACTCTGGCCGTTATATCATGAAGAAGTTATGGGAGCCTAAGGGCTATGAGTCCTGTGAGGGTGTGGAAATTCCACAAAGGGAATACAAGGAGACCTATGCCGCATTGCCGGCCATCACTCCGCAAAAAGGTTCGGCTGCGTATCATAACGGAAGACTTCATGTCGATGGTTCCCGCATAGTGAACGAGTGTGATAAGGATGTGCAGTTGAGGGGAGTGAGCGCTGGAAATTTGTCCCGTTCGTGGAGATGCTATACGAAAGACGCTATCGGAAGTTTCGTGAACGATTGGAACGTCAGCCTCTTCAGAATACCAGTTCCCACAAAAGGCAACACCGGTTATTGTGATGTGAGCGAAGACACGTGGAAGGAATCGACCCAAGAATACCAAGACTTCTTGGACGATGTCTTGTCAACATGCGAATCCAATGGTATCTATACCGTTTTGGACTGGTACGTTACAGAAGGAGATCCGAAGGCATCGTTCAAAGATGCAGTCGCTTTCTGGCGTTTCGCTGCGCAACGTTATAAGAAATTCGACCATGTGCTCTTTGAAATCTGCAGCGGATCGAAAGTGGAATGGAGTGTGATGAAGGAATATGCGGATAGTATCATTTCGGTTATCCGCTCGTATGATCCAACTAGGGTGGTGATATGCGGCATGCCTAATCTGAATCGAGATTTGGACGCTGTCGCAGCGGATCCGTTGAAGCATGACAATGTGATTTATGGTGTGAGCCTTTTCTCAGGTAATGATGAAAGTGCGATGCGAAGTAAAATAGAATCTTTGAGGGAGAAGAAACTACCTTTCTTTGTCTCAGAATTCAGTCTGTTGTCTTCGTCTGGTTCCACCAGTATAGATGAGAAAGAAGCTGAAACCATGATTACTTGGATGAACGAGAATAAGATCAGTTGGGCGAATACCCAATACTCCGATGCTGGTGAAGCCACCTCTATGTTGAATAAGGGGGCATGTACAACAAAGGATTGGAGTTCTGTGACTAATTACGGAGAGTTCATCAAGGCGAAACTCCAAGAAAAGAACCCGTTCGAGTCCTGTGTGGATGGGGTGGAAGATGTGCCGTTCGCCGATCTGATCGGTTATTATCCTAATCCTGTGGAGAATGAGTTCAGTGTCGTTTTGCCTGATGGAGTTGTGGCTGATGGCGTGCGGATTTTCGATTTCATGGGAAGGATGGTTTACGAGACGAACGCTATGAATATGAACTTGTCTATGTTGACGCCTGGCGTATATTATGTGAAGGTCATCTTCCCAGAGGGCGTTTCCGTGAAGAAAATTTTGAAGCAGTAAGATAAATTCTTATTGGCATATAAACGGGTCATTCCAAACGCAATGGAATGACCCGTTTTTTAGGTTTTAGAGTTCTTCATGCTAGTTAATTTGGGAAAATGGCAACAAAATGGCATGATAATAATTCAATTGATGCGCCATCGATTTTTGTTTGTATGAAAAAAAATATATTTTTGCGGTGAAAAACATTGTTCCATGAAGAATATGAATATCAGATTGTTGTCATGTGGCGCATTATTGTTAAGCCTTCTTTCAGTAAGTTGCAAAACGGCACAACCACAGGCTCCGTTCTCTTATGAAGAGAGCAGCCATTCTTACACTCCGACGACTACCACGAAAGGAATAGTCATGAACCCTCTCATCGCTGATTTACAGGTAATTGGCACCGAGCGAATCTCTTATCGTGAGACGTTTGAGGTCGCTTTGGATCAGTCGTCCGTGGGCAGAATCGAGGGGTATAAGAACCTCGCTCTTTCCCATGCCGAGAAGGAGTATAAGGCCGACGTCATTCTCGACGCCAAGTTCGATGTGCGCGCTGACGATAAGGAGGTGGAGATTATCGTTTCCGGCTATCCTGCGGTTTATAAGAATTTCCGCAATGCGACGAAAAAGGATAAATGGATGATAAGATTGTATAGGTCTTTGAATAATGTGCAGGATTTATCTGATGAGACAATAAAAATAACACAATAAAACATAGATAGATGAAAAAACAATGCATTTCAATGCTGGCGTTCCTTGTGACGTTGGCTACATCTTCTTTCGCACAGGATGCGGTTACAGATGAAGCTGTAGAGAGTGGGGTTATCGAAGCTGTAGGGGCGTTGGCTGACTCTGCGGAGGCGCAAGTCGAATCCGTCTTGAAGGATTCTTCCGCTAGTGTGGAAACCAAAGTGAAAAAGGTGGAAACTGCGGTCGAGCCGGTTCTCGCACCTATAGCTGTCGCCGATTCTGCGGCTGCCGATACTTCCGCAACCGATTCCGCTGAGGTTTACGTGCCTTATGTGCATGGCCTTCTGCTCCGTCCTGAGTTGGGCGGCGGTTTGATGACGAACAGTAACATCATCGACGATCAGAACTTCGACTTCTCTGTCGGCGTGAATCTCGCCTACCAATTTACTACCCATTTCTCTATCGGATGGGGTGTCACGCTCTTCATGAATACGATGAAGCTTGATAATTTCGACGAGATCATGTCATGGTCTTTGGAGGAAAAGGAAAATTATAAAGACATGAACTTCTTGTTGCCTATCTATTTGATGGGACGTGTGAAATTCAACGAAAAAAAGGTGGCTCCGTTCCTCGATATCCGTTTGGGGTATGCGGTGGGATTGAACAAGTACAATTTGAAACGTGATTCTTCCGATCCGGGCATTTCTACCGATAATAGCGGTTTGTTCTTGGAGTTCCAAGGAGGTGTGCAGATTAAGAATTTTTCTGTTGGACTTATATTGAACAGATTCGGTTGTAAGGATTTGGATCCAGATTATCGTGAATATCGTGGCTGGGGTAATAGCAAGTACCATAATGTCTTCGTAGGCTTGAAGGTGGGCTATGATTTCAACCTCGGAATCGGTATCGAGGAAGAGGAACCGGAACCTGAAATGATAAAGGGTGTCGCTGAGGAAGATTGACCCCAACACTAAAATAAAAGACCCCGCACTTGTGAAAAGGTGCGGGGTTTTTTGTTGTGCCCGCACATTTATCAGTGGAGTTATAGACGTTCCTTCCGCTTTTTACCTTGATATCGTCAATTATGGGGATTTAAATCAACTAAATTCTTGTTGTTTTTCGTGAAAATCCTTTGTTAAAAAGTGTTGTATAAACCGAATATTGTAGTATATTTGTGCAAAGTATGTAGTTACGTCTACATAAATTAATGAAATTTAATAATTATTTTTTTTAATATGGATTTTGGACATTTTGACGATGCGAACCGTGAGTTTGTCATCACCAATCCCGCAACTCCGTTCCCTTGGATCAACTACCTTGGTAACGAGGACTTTTTCGGCTTGATTTCTAATACTGCCGGCGGTTATGATTTTTACAAAGACGCTAAGTTCCGTCGTATTACCCGTTACCGTTACAACGGAGTGCCAATGGACAATGGAGGTCGTTATTTCTACATCAATGATAATGGAACCGTTTGGAACCCGGGTTGGAAGCCTTGCAAGACTCCGCTTGACTTCTACGAGTGCCGCCACGGTATGAACTATACTCGCATCACCGGCTCAAAGAACGGTATCGAGGCTTCTGTCCTCTTCTTCGTTCCTTTGAAGACTTGGGCTGAGGTGCAAAAAGTGACTTTGAAGAATACTACCAACGCAGTGAAGAAGATCAAACTCTTCTCTTTCGCTGAGTGGTGTTTGTGGAACGCCGCTACCGATATGGAGAACTTCCAACGTAACTGGTCTACCGGTGAGGTGGAGATCGACGGCAGCGTAATCTATCACAAGACTGAATACAAGGAGCGTCGTGACCATTACGCTTACTATGCGGTAACTAACGCTAAGATCGATGGTTACGATACTGACCGTGAGTCTTTCATCGGTCTCTACAACGAATTCGCTGATCCTCAATGCGTGATGGCTGGAAAGCCTAGCAACTCATTGGCTCACGGATGGTCTCCAATCGCTTCCCACTACATCGAGGTTGAGTTGAAGCCAGGCGAGAGCAAGGATTACATCTTCGTTCTCGGTTATGTGGAGAACAAGCAAGAGGAGAAGTTCTGCAAGGAGGATTTGGCTCGCAAGAAGAGCGGTGAATTGATTACTTCCCAAGATTCAGATGTTACATTCGTAAATAAGAAGAAGGCGCAAGAACTTATCAAACGTTTCTCTACGGTTGAGGCTGTAGACGCTGCGTTCAAGGAGTTGGCCGCTATGTGGGATAAATTGTTGGAGTGCTACGTTGTTAAGTCAGACGATGAGAAATTGAATCGTATGGTTAACATCTGGAGCCAATACCAATGTATGATTACCTTCAACTTCTCTCGTTCTGCTTCATTCTTCGAGAGCGGTGTGGGTCGTGGTATGGGATTCCGTGATTCCAACCAAGACTTGGTCGGCTTCGTTCACCAAGTGCCTTCCCGCGCACGTGAACGTATCATCGATATCGCTTCCACCCAATTCCCTGACGGTGGTTGCTACCACCAATACCAACCGTTGACCAAACATGGTAACAACGACATCGGTGGCGGATTCAACGATGACCCATGCTGGTTGATCTTCGGTACTGCCGCTTACTTGAAGGAGACGGGCGACTTCTCTATCTTGGACGAGCCTGTTCCATTTGATAACAAACCTGGTACTGAGGTTTCTTTGTTCGAGCACTTGAAGATCTCCTTCAACCACGTTGTGGAGAACCTCGGTCCTCACATGTTGCCGCTCATCGGTCGCGCTGACTGGAACGACTGTTTGAACTTGAACTGCTTCTCTTGGGATCCTAACGAGTCATTCCAAACTACCGAGAACAATTCTGTCGGCTCAAAGGCTGAGTCTTTGATGATCGCCGGTTTGTTCGTCGTAACTGGTAAGGATTATGTTGATCTTTGCAAGCAATTGGGCAAGAACGATGAGGCTGCCCGCGCTCAGAAGTGCATCGACTCTATGGTTGAGGCTGTTAAGAAGCATGGTTGGGATGGCGAGTGGTATCTTCGCGCATACGACTTTTACGGTAACAAGATTGGTTCTAACGAGTGTGAAGAGGGTAAAATCTTCATCGAGAGCCAAGGTTTCTGTACGATGGCTGGTATCGGTTTGGAAGAGGGTATGGTCGACAAGGCTATCGACTCTTGCAAGAAGTACCTCGACTGCGAACATGGTATGGTTTTGAACAACCCTGCATATACTACTTATCACGTTGAGATGGGTGAGATCTCTTCTTACCCTGCTGGTTACAAGGAGAATGCTGGTATCTTCTGCCACAACAACCCTTGGGTGATCATCGGTGAGACGGTCGCAGGACGTGGTAACGACGCTTGGGAGCTCTTCAAGAAGATTGCTCCTATGTATTTGAAGGATCAAGCTCTCCACAAGGTAGAACCTTATGTAAACTGCCAAATGGTGGCTGGTAAGGACGCCGCTAAGCCGGGTGAGGGTAAGAACTCTTGGTTGACTGGTACTGCCGCTTGGATGTGGTTGACTGTTAGCCAATACCTCTTGGGTATCAAGCCTGCTTATACTGGTTTGGAGATCAATCCTTGTCTCTCTTCCGATATCAAGGGCTTCTCTGTGAACCGTATCTTCCGTGACGCTGAGTACAGCATCAAGGTGACTAACAACGGTGTCCAGAAGGGCGTTAAGAAGTTGGTTGTCAACGGCAAGGAAATCGCTGGAAACATTGTTCCTATGCAACCCGCAGGTTCTAAGAACACTGTGGAAGTGATCATGGGATAATCCTCTATATGGTAAGCCCCGCCAATTTCGGCGTGGCTTACCTTCTATTTCTAACGAAAAAAATTTTACTCTATAATGAAGAAGGTCTTTTTTAGCGCTCTTGTAGCTCTTTTGGTATTCGTTTCTTGCGGTGGTGGTAACACGACCAATAATTGCACGGGAAATGACACACTATCAGTCTCTTATCCTAAAAACTCTCCGGTTGCGAAATACGGACGTTTGCAGGTGAAGGATCTGCAGCTTTGTGATAAAGCTGGAAACCCTGTCCAATTGGCTGGTATGAGTACCATGGGTTGGCAATGGTGTGGAGATTGCTACTCTAAGGAGTCGGTCAAGACAATGGTCGACGAGTGGGGTATCAGCATTCTTCGTCTCGCCATGTATGTCGAAGAGGGCGGCTACAATGCTAATCCTATTGAGTTCAGAAACCGTATGTGCGAGTTGATCGACATTTGCGGCGAACTTGGTATCTATTGTATTGTGGACTGGCATATTCTTACACCAGGTAATCCGTTGGATCCTAAATATGCAGGCGCTAAGGAGTTCTTCCAATTTATCGCTGAAAAATATGCGGAGAGAGAGCATCTGCTCTTCGAAATCTGCAACGAACCTAACAACTGCTTGGAAAAGGGTGACCCTATCCATCCTTGGGTTTGCACCAAGGAGACGAATGTCACTTGGGATATGATCGCCTCTTATGCGGAGGAGATTATCCCGGCAATCCAAAGCGGATATGACGCTGTCGGCGCGACTCACCCTATCGTGATCGTCGGTACCCCTCAGTGGGACCAACTGGTGGACGCTTGCCTCAAAGAGGGTATGTATCAGGGTAACGGAAAGGATCTTTGCGATTCGTTGCCTGAACGTGACGCCCGCCTCAAATTCGACAACGTGATGTACGCTTTCCATTTCTATGCGAAAGAACATAACGAGGGCTTCGAAAAGGACGGAAAGCCTGACTATTATAATATGTATTCTTATATGTACGATGTCTTGGGTAAATTGCCTGTATTCTGCTCTGAGTTCGGTCTTTGCGAGGCGAACGGTAACGGAGAGTTGGATCCGGACCGTACTGATAAATGGCTGATGCTTCTCAGCGGTAACAACGCTGGTAAACAGAAGGTCAGCTTCTGTAACTGGAGTTTCTCTGACAACGAGCGTTCTTCTTCCGCCCTTAATCCGGGCGCTTGCGCGAAGAAGGCATGGAACGATGTGACCCCTTCCGGCGACTACATCAAGCGTGTCCTTTCCGTGGTGAACAAAGGCGCTCAAGATTCAACCGTGTTGAAATCTAGCAATTTATATACTAAATAATTCGGCTGGGGAGTTTCGTTTTGCGTTCCGCTTCCTCCGAAACTAAATTACAAAGAGGTATGAGAATAAGTAAATGTCTGATTACATTGGCCTTGGGTACTTTAACGGTCGCTCAGTGCGGCTTCGCCCAGGGCAGGTCCAAAGCGAAGGACCAAGAGAATAGTAATAAATTTGTCGCGACGGATACCTCTTGGAAGAATCTGTCGGTCCGTGAGAAGATCGGTCAGACGATGATGGTCATTTCCAAATTCTATGACCAGAAGAAAGAAGGAAACGGCGACATGAAGGAGTTCATGCGCAAATATCCGATCGGCGGTTTCTTTATCGCCCGTTGGTATTTCGATAATTATCAGAAGGAATACAACACTACTTCCGAAGTGCTTGTCGCTAATGCGATGAAGGAGTATAACGAGGCTTCTAAATACCCGTTGTTCTTCAGTGAGGATTTCGAGAGGGGAATGGGGGAGACTTACCCTAAATATACGCACATGCCTGCGGAGATGTCCATTGGCGCTGCTAATGACCCTGAGTTGGCTTACGATTTCGGTAAGGCGATCGCTTCCGAGGCGAAGGAGATGGGCTTCAACTGGTTGCTGCACCCTGTCTGCGACTTGAATATGAATCCTTTGCAGGAGCTTGTCATCGAGCGTTCCATTTCTGATGATGTTAATAAGGCTATCCCGTTGTTGAAGAAGCAGATGGAGGGTATCCATGAGCAGAATGTGATCTCTACGGTAAAGCACTTCCCGGGTGACGGTGTGACTATGCGTAACCAACACATCGTGACAACCGCCAACTCTCTCTCCGAGAAGGAGTGGAAGAATACTTTCGGTAAGATGTTCAACGAGATGATCGGCGATGGCGCAGCTTCCATCATGGTGGGTCATATCCAACTTCCTTTCTACCAGAAGGAGAAGATTAACGGTCAATTGCCTCCTGCTACTTTGTCTAAAGAGTTGATGGTCGACTTGTTGAAGAATAAGATGAAATTCAACGGTGTGGTTATCACCGACGCTTTGAATATGGGCGGATGCGCCGGCTACTATAAGGATGAGTTGGAGGTTTCCGTTCAATGTTTCGCCGCTGGTGCCGATATCGTTCTTTGGCCTTCTTTGGCTTATATGGACACAATTGAGGCCCGCATCAACCGTGGTGTGATTCCGATGTCCCGTTTGGACGACGCTGTCAGCCGCGTATGGGCGTTGCGTGAGCGTTTCAACCTCCTCCAAAAGAAGGATTCCACCGCTCTCTTCACCAAGATGAGCAATGGTACGAAGAACTTGGTGGGTGCTACCGCTACGAAGTTGGCCGACAAGGCTGTCACTTTGGTGGAGGATCGTAACCATGACCTTCCGCTCAATCCTAAGGTATCCAAGAAACTCTTGATCGTTCCTGTGGGACACTGCTTGGACGACAACAAATTCGCCTTGACGAAGAAGGAGTTCGAAAAACGCGGATTCGACGTTACGATGATGGTTAACCCTCACTTCTATGATTGGGGTTATCGCATCGATTCTTTGGACGTTTACGATAAGATCATCGTTTGTTTCGAGAACCGTTACTTCGCTCCGCTCGGTACGCCTTTCTTCAAGGACAAGGAGTCGTTCGGCGTTTGGACGGTCAACATGACGGATCCTAAAAAACGTATCGCCATCTCTTACAGCAATCCGTTCCTTACCGATTTCTACGAGGGTCTCGCTCCGTTGAAGGTGAACGCTTATAGCTGTGATCCGTTCTCTCAGGAGGCGGTCGTGAAGGCGCTTTGCGGCGAGATTCCTTTCGTCGGCAAATCTCCGGTGAAATTGAATCCGGACGCTCTTAAATAATTGATAAATAATTAAAAAAAGTAATACAATGGAAAACAACAAAAAACTATCTTACTTGGAAAAAATCTCCTACGGAGTGGGGGATATGGCTTGCAACCTCTTCTGGGGTTTGATTTGTATGGCTACCGTTTTCTATACTGATTATTTCGGTATAAACGCCAAAGTAGCCGGTACGATGATTTTGATTATCTCTTGTATCGATATCGCTTTTGATGTGGTAATTGGTGCTGTCGCGGATAGACATAATTCCAAGTGGGGACGTTTCCGCCCATGGATTCTTTTCGGAATAATACCATTCTGTGTTATTGGTTACATGACATTCCGTACGCCTGCTTTTAGTGATTCGGGGAAAATCATCTACGCTTACTTGACTTTCCTTGCGTTCCGTCTGATGTACTCTGTTGTTAATGTGCCATATGGCGCTTTGATGGGTGTGATTTCCGCAGACCCTAAAGAGAGAGATACGGTTTCTGGTTTTAGGAATGTGCTCGCCCAAGTTGGTTGTTTATTAAGCTATGGATTCGTCTTTACTATTGTCCGTTACATTCAAGACACGTTCAAACAGTCTGGTCAGGAAGCTTTCGCATCGACGGCCCTTATTTATGCGATTTCCGCCGCTATCCTTTTGTTCTGTACATTCTTTTTCACGAGAGAACGTGTAGAACCAATTAAAAAGGAGAAATCAAACTTGTCGGATGATTTAAAGGATTTGGGTAATAATAAACCTTGGATTGCTTTGACTGTCGCTGGCGTAGCTTTCTTGTTCTTCGTGTTTGTGCATAATGGTTTGGTGCCTTATTATGCGAAGTATTACGTGGCAGACACCAATATCCACGAAGAACAGGTGATTAAGGAAATCATCAAGACAAAGAATGAGGCAGGTAAAGATGTCGATTTTGCATATGTCTTGGAAAATGGTGTCATAGATACTGTTAGCGTAGGATTATCACTCCCTCTGATGGAAGACGGAAAGCCTGTCGTTAAGGATGGCAAGGCCGTTATGTTCTCGACGGAAAGAATGTTCCAAACAAAAGACAAAAATGGCGAATACGTAAGTATCGATAAAGTTAGAGGTACTGATGACGATCCCGCGACTCCTGCTGTCGGTGATAGAATTTCGTACTTTACCTTTGATGTTAACGGATCTTTCTTGGGCATTAAACTGAATTGGGAGTTGGTTTCAACCATTTTGTTAGGTCTGGGATCTATCCTTACCATTATTGGTACCATTTTAATACAATTCGTCGTAAGGAAATTCGGCAAGAAACCGACTTGGTTAGGTTGTTTCTTCTTGGCGTCGTTGCTTTCTATCAGTTTCATGTTCATTCCTAAGGAGAACATCGGAACTATTCTACTTTTGAATTTGTTGTATACTTTGTCTATTGGTCCATGTGGATATATCATGTGGAGTATGTATGCGGACGTTGCCGATAATGCGGAAGTGGAGACAGGACGTCGTGCGACGGGATTAATCTATTCTTCTGCGACTATGGCGCAAAAATTGGGTACTGCGCTTGCAAACGCGATTCCTGCCTTTGCCTTGTCATATGTAGGATTCATCGCTAACTCATTATTGGGCGAAGACATCATCGGCTCCATCAAAAACATATACTCTTTATTACCTTTGATCGGTGCTGCTATCGCCATCGTCGCTTTGTTTTTCTATACGATCGACGAAGAGACCATCAAGCGCAATTCGGCTATCCTTGAGAAGAAGAGAGCTGAAGAGAAGGGTGCTGACACTGCGGAAGCGGTTGCTTCTGAGGAGAACGCATAAGATTAATTAGCTTTATTTTGATATAAACTACTGGGTTCGTCCGCAAGTGATTGCGGACGAACCCTTTTTTTTGAGTTAAGAGTTAAAAGTTAAGAATCCCCTTCTTTGACTTAAATTCAAAAAATCTTCTTCTTTATTACACTAAATTAAGTCCGCATACTTTTTAACATATTTTATTTTTGTGTTCGGATTCTTTTGCTAATTTTGCAAGCTGAGTTTAGAATTTATTTTATGTTTAATTAATTGTATAGCAAAATGAAGAAATTATTTTTACTATTAGCAATGGCTTTGACAAGTTTCTTCGCGTCTGCGGAAGACTTTCAAAACGCAAATTACATTGACAAGTGGGGCCGGTTGACTTTGATCGGTAACCAGTTGTCAAGTTCAAAGACTGGAGAGGCTATCCAATTGAAGGGATGGAGTTCTTTCGGTAACTATGGTGAGAACTGCGTATCTGGTAGTTCAGACCTTTTGAGAATGAAGGGTATGGGTGCTAACTGTGTTCGTCTCGCTAGATACCTCGGTAGTTCTGGTGTTTACACAGACAACGCTATTCAAACTCTCATCACTGCTGCAAACCAATTGGGTATGTATGTAGTTCTTGATTGGCACATCTTGGAGGCTGCCAATGGTAGTGGTAATCCTAATAATTACAAGGATGATGCGAAGAACTTCTTCTCAAATTTCGCAAAATGGATTACAGAAAACCAATATATCAATGTAATCTATGAGCTTTGTAACGAGCCAAGTGGTGTTGATGCTGGCCAAATCAAGAGTTACGCTGAATACGTAATTCCTGCAATTACTCAATATGAGAAAAACAAGCCAATCATCATTGTTGGAACTCCTCACTGGGATCAATACATCTATACCCAAACTTACAAAAATGGTTTGTTGCGTTCTAACGATGCTAATATCATGTACGCATTCCACATGTACGCCAATGAGAGAGATCATGCGGACTTGTTGAACTCTGAGTTCTTGAAGGCTTGCGAGGTGATGCCGGTATTCGTTTCTGAGTGGGGTCTTTCTCACGCACAACCTGAGTTGTTTAACGGTGATAAGGCAAATGACGTTAACACTGATGTCGCTGCGCGTTTCATCAGCTATTGTAATGGTAATAACTGTGCACAAGTTGTCAGCTGGATGAACTGGTCTTATGGTAACAAATTAGAGGGTTCTTCTACTTTCAAGGAGCGTACTTGCGAACCAGGTAATAATGGTGATAACTTGACTAAGTCTGGTAAGTGGATCATCGGTGTCCTTGGTGGTGATATCAATCCTGTTATCCCTAAAGGTAGCTCTTATGATCTTATTCCTTTCACTTTGAACACAAAGTCTGACAAGAAAGAATTGGATCCTTACAAATATGACAAGAATCCAGAAGCTGCCGATGACGCATTGGGTGCTGCTATGGATATCACTTATTATGATGCAAACAACACCTCTGAGGAGGGTTACGTTAAGGGTAAGGACTACGATCCTTTGAAACTCGTTAGCCCATTCGATAAGGTTGCAAGAGATGAGTGGAATGACAAATGGCCTGAAGATGTAGGCGAAATCGTTCCTCAATGTTACGCTGGTCGTGCATGGTGTAGTACTCGTTACAATGAGTGCGTCGATGTAACAGGTTGCGCTATCAATGGTGCATGGAATGGTTCAACAGGTTTGGGTTGGGTTTCATCCGGTGAATGGTTGAACTACACCTTCCAAGTTGACGATCCTGGTTACTATTCAATTGGCGTTTGCGTTGGTTCTGGTGTCGGTGGTTACGGATTTGCAACAATGAATGATGATGAGGATTTGGAGTACACCGCAAAAGGTAGCTTCTCATTATCTTTGCTTGATTATCCTACCGAGACTTTCATGGTAGATATCGACAAGTCAACCGCAACTGAGGAGAAAGCTATTAAGGAGTCTGAGTTCGCTGCTGTAGCTCTTGCCGCAAGTCAAATGATTTCCCCTGCTAATAGCGATGTCCCTGCAAAGAACAACAAGTGCTGGACTGGCCTTTGCCAAGACCAAGACAACGAAGATGAGACTGCTAACCAAGGTGTTCTCTTCAAGGAGGCAGGAACTTACGTTGTTAAGTTGTATTTCGCTAATGGTTTCAAGGATAACTTCGCTGCTATGCGCTTCACTTATGAAAAACCTTGGACTGGTGACGGATATCCTGAGAAAACAGCTCAAAATCCTGACAACACTGGTCTTAACAACAACTTGAGCGAGGGTATCTCTGTTTATCCTTCCATTGTTGAGAACGGACAATTCAACGTTAACGTTGAGGGCGCTGCAGGCGTAACTATCACTAACATGACTGGTGCTATCGTTTACAGCCAATCAATCAACGGTGCTTCAATCATCAAGGTTAACTTGGCTGCTGGTGTTTATAACGTGAACGTCGTTTCTGGCGAGGACGCTATTACATCTAGAATCATTGTTAAGTAATTCCTTCCTTAGGAAATACTAAATAATTTGAGGGGTGTGCCTATGGGTGCGCCCCTCTTTTTTGTCCCTTTCTTCTACGTTTTGTCCCTTTGTTAGCTTATAAAACCTCTGTTTGTTTGCCAATTTTCATTCCCTTTCTCCAATGTTTCCTTTTTTTTTTAATTATTGATATTGAGTAAAAAAATATTTTAAAGAAATGGGTTGTCATTGTTTTTTGTTATTTTTATATAACTTTGCAACGGATATATTACGGAACTAGGCTCAAATTGTAACGGAGCAGTTACTATGAAAGTCAAGGTGAGTGGTTTGGATGAATGGCTTGTCAACCTAGCTGGCATCGCTGTTGTGTCGTTTATTTTTACTATTTGTTGTACATAATTATTACCGTTATGGAAACTTTATATACAAAAGGCAATTCAGCTTTTAATCGTGTTCGCTTCGGATTCGTGGCGTCGTTAACACTTTTCTTCCTCCTGTTGTTCGGGGGCGGGGAGATGTTTGCGAAAACGCATACTATTAGTGGGGGTTCTACGCTAATATCCGTTTTCCCGGAAAACGTGGAGGATGGCGACGTAGTCGAACTTTTGGGCGATGTGACATTAGGTGCGGACATTCCGATGTTTTATGATATATCTGTTACCATTAAGGGTAATGGATACAAGATTACACGCTCAAGAACTGGTAGTAATACATATCATTCCATTATTTTATCTAGCAATGCCCAAGTAATCTTGGAGAATGTTATATTAGACGGTAATGGATATGGAGTTTCTACTTCATTTGTCACTGTTTCTGGCTCTTCCAAACTTATTATGGATGCGGCATCCAAGATTACCAATGTGGGAAATTATCCTGCCGTTAATTTGGATGGTGGTTCCTTGATCGGTGGTCAGATTACGGGGTGTACGAATACAAATAATAATAATAACGGTATTGTTTATGTCTCAAATGCTAATTCTGTTCTTAGTAATTGTAGAATTACGGGGAATACGATAAGAAACAATAACAATGCTTGCGTGGTTTATTTGAGTGGTAAGATGGTGAATTGCGTGGTAGCAGATAATATTAATACCAGTGCTTCTCCTCGAGCAATAGCTGCCTACAATGGATCTTATGTCATTAACTGTACTATCACTAATAATAGTAAAATGTATGGCTATTACAAAATGTCTGGAACTACTTATCTGTGTAATTCAATTTTCTATGGCAATTCAAATAATACGAGTTGGAACTACCCGACTTCTTATAACTGTGTAACTGCTAATCCAAACCTATCTTCTGATTATTCCCTAACAGCCAATTCTACCAACTGTATTAATCAAGGAAAAGATACATACTTTACTTCCAATAGCACGCTCTCTACCGATATAGCGGGAAACCCTCGTTTTACCGGCACGATAGATGTCGGTGCGTATGAATTGGGAGCCAACATCTATTATGCGAAATTAACGGCGAAATATGGGAATACCGATTGCACTAACCAGATGGGCACTTTAACCTCAACTCCTGCCATTCCGTCTTGGACTCAAGATGCAAATCATCTCTATTCGTTTGCGATTTCTTCAGGTTCTTCTTCCACGCAGGATGTGACTGTCAGTGTACCTTCGTCCCCAATAGCTGTTCGTATAAATCGTCAAGATTACACTTGCATTTTCGACCATTGGGAGACCTCTGGCGGAACAGCTGTCTCTGGCAACACGCTTACATTTAAACAGGACAAGAACAATGCGAACCAATACGTCGCCATCTACAAGGTTCCCCAATATTTCTGGATGAATGCGCAAACAGAGGATGGCGAGGAGATTGCTACAAGTTACTTCTCGAATGTCCCGGGATTGGTTTATGATGGACAATCTACTAACCAATATACTCAATCCGGTTTTTATGTAAATCGATTCTCTACTACGTTCTCTAATGGAGAGTGGAATGATCGAATGCCTGAGGTGGTTATCAATGATGTGATTTATGGGTTTGACCATTGGGAGAGCGTGCAGGGTACGCAGTCGAGAAATAATCGGAATTCGGATCCTTATGAACCTGAATGGAGTTCTAATACAGAGGTTGCAAACCCAACCTTGGCAATATCCTCAAGTAATTCTATTTGGTCAGCTTGGAGTAATAATAGACGTACATGTACCTACTACACCGCAGTCTACAAAGTCAAGGGGACAACCTACTACGCGACGTTGACGGCGAAAGGGAATGATGGCACCGCTTTAACGTCAGAGTTTACGAGTGCCGACCAGACATTACGTCATGCAAATGACTTATACTCTTTCACTATTATTCCTAAGCAGGATGATATCACGTCAAAAAATGTTTCGGTCGCTCCTGTCGCTGCTAAGCAAACGATAACGATGACCATCGATGGCGAACAAATCACTTATACCTTCGACCATTGGGAGCATAATGGTGAAAGAGTGAATGGTCCATTGACTTTCAAGACCGATAAGACGGCTGCAGATAGTTATGTGGCAATTTATAAGTCCGATAAGTGTGCGGTTATTCAGGCGTCTAAAACTCAAAACGTCAGATGGGGAGATAAGATTGATTTGACCGTCAATGATATGGACGAAAGTATGGGCTTGGATATTGATTTCCAATGGCAAAGCAGCACGAATGGAACGACGTGGACGGATATCGCTGGTGATGAGGCAAAAGAGGAGGAGTATTCTTTTGTTGTCCAACCGAATTTCCCACGTTACTATCGTTTGAAAGCCACTCCTAGAGGACAGGCTTCTTGCTATTCGAACAATGTCTCTTTGTCAGCTGCTGCTTGTGCGGAGCCGACGGTTAGTGTAACGGGAACGGGTGTTAAGACCATATCAGAGGGGCTTATCTATGAAGTCAATGCAGGAACTTCTTTCACGATTTCGGTTGATGCGGTAAATGTGCCTAATTTCACTTGCACGTTGACTCAAACACCTTTGCAACGTACTGGAACGGTGACCGTCACCCCGACCAAGTCCGATAATTACGGAAATACTTACCAGATATCGAATCTTAATGATAGTTATCAGTATTCCTTGACTTATAAGAATTGCAATGGGCAAGATGTGATTAAAGAGTTTACTGTTCGTGCGGTTTATAAGTGTACCTCTTCATATTCTGAGCAAATATGGTTCGATGACTTTGGTAGATTTGAAGTTACGGGGACCGGAAGAACACAAACAGTGACTTACTATTATAAGAATGATAATAAACAGGAAGTTTCTGTGACATCTGTTGATCAAAATTGTACTGGATATTATCAAGTAAATGATAACAGAGATCCGAAACCGGTCTTGTTGACATATAATAAAAATGCCGACGATGGTCAGTTTAATATTACGAATAATTCGTATGGTGGTATGTGTAATGACCAAATGGGAAATTTTACAGACCATACAGGTAATACGAACGGCGCCATGTTGTTTGCGAATCTTAAAGAAAAATCTATGGGCGAACAGATTTACAGTCGTCCTTTCCAAGTGGATTGTGATGACGCCTATGTGATTTTCTCTATGTTTGTGGCAAATGCGAATAAAAATGTTAATGCGAATTGGTCAGGAACAACCGCTTCAGGAACTAGATGTGATCGTTGTAAATTGGAAGAAGTGAACGTTCGTTTGGATATTTATGAGGAGGGAATTGCAACACCAGTGGCCCAAGCTTATTCTGGTAACATCCCAAGCCGCGAGGTATGTTCGGCATGGCATAATTTGTCTGCGAAGTTTATTGCGAAGAAGGACAAACAGTACACGATGGTGTTGGTAAGTAACAAAGATGGTGGTGCCGGTAATGATGCATTGTTTGATGATATTTCCATCACGGTCTGCTATCCGGACGTTGCTCTTACCGATGACCCTTATGTGGAGAACACCTCCCATCACATGGCGGTGTGCGGAAAAGACCAAACGGAGGCAGTTGCTACAATTGCTTGCGCTTCCAGTATTATGGAGTACTTCGAGTCTCCTGTGTTCTTGTATCAATTCCAAGATGCGGGCGGCGTTTGGCAAAATTTAGTGGAAGGAGACAATCCGTTCTCTACGACGAATGGCTATGATGTGGATTTGAGGGATTCCCGTCTAGAAGGCAACCAAGGATTCCGTGTGATTGTCGCAAAGAATACGATAAAGATTAATAGTATTCTGGACTATGTGCGTGTAAATGGTGAATTCCCTCAGGTGGCTTGTGACAACTATTATGGTATTTCAAACGATAATTTCACCATTTCTTTTTATCCGGATTTAGGTGAATTAGGTGATGAGAATACTTTAGCTTGTCCGAACGACGAGGTTACCCTTCAGAAAGATTTGACGGGTTACAATTATCGTAAATGGTATGATAAGAACTGGGACGAGATTACATCCGCCAGTGGTGAGGATAGTTACACTTTCACCATGGGACGTTCTACACAGACGGTTTATTTGGTCGTGGCAGCCGAGGACGGAATATGTGCGGATACCGCTACGTTTAAGACTTCGGTCAACCGTAAGGTGGTGATGACATGTTCGGATACGACTCTGTACACTCCGGCAAGCGCAACTGATTGCAGTGTGGAATATACGTTGGCTCATCCGTTGGCAACAAGTTGTAGTAGCGATAATTTCAAATATTATTACAACACGACGTCCAAGACTTCAGCCTACACGCGTTTCACTGATGGTGCGAAAGTGACAGTGGAGGATGGAGACATTGTTTATTGGGTTGTTGTGATGGACGACGATGAGACGTTGACTGATTCATGCCAGCAGGTGGTTACGGTTGTGGATAGAACTAGCCCTGAATTTGCGACCATCGATCCTCAGAAAGCGATCGCAGCTGGAAGTTGTGTCTACAAGATGCCGGATTTGTCAGAGGTGGTTCTGGCTGCCGCTTCCGATAACTGCACGGCGAAGGCGAATATATTGTTTGTCAGCCAATCTGAGGAGAAGGATGCCGAGTATGCCCAGACCGACGAAGAGCAAACCATCCATGTGACCGTCATTGTGAAAGACGAGGCGGGTAATCAAGGTGAGACAATCGTCGATGTCATCATTCCAGTAAATGATATCACTGT
>CALCUH010000083.1 GCA_937907165.1 uncultured Bacteroidales bacterium
CGTTGGAACAGTCTATCTTCTATGATATGTTTGGCGACCCTGTGAAAAATGAGAAGGGGTGGGAGGTGAAGAAGTTGGGTGATTGTTGTTCTGAATTAAAGTATGGGACAAGTCGTCCTGCTTGTGAAAATGGGCAATACAAATATTTGAGAATGGGCAATCTAACATTAGATGGTCATCTTGATTTGGCAGACTTGAAAACAATAGACATTCCAGACGACGAAATAGACAAGTGTATTGTCAAATATGGAGATATACTGTTCAATAGGACAAATAGTATGGAACTAATTGGCAAAACATGTATGTTTGATTTGGAAGAACCTATGGTAATTGCAGGATATATAATCAGGGTTAGATTGTTAGACACTCTTAATCCAAGATTTTTATCAATTATGTTCAATCTTCCTTCGTTGAAACTTCTACTTAAAAGTATGGCAAAGGGAGCAGTTAATCAAGCAAATATTAACTCAAAGGAATTAGCATCAATTAGAATAATTCTTCCCCCTCTTCCTCTCCAGCAACAATTTGCCTCAAAGATAGAAGCAATAGAAAAGATGAAGTCGGAGACAAAGAAGGCGTTGCAGGAGGCAGAGACTTTGTTTCAGGCAAGGATGGATTATTGGTTTAACTAAAATTAGGATTGTTATGGCATTTAGTTTTGAATTAGATTCAAAGGGATACATAAAAAAAAGAGAAAGTTTCGATTTGGAATACAAAGAGAATTTTCAAAAGGGCGATAATCTATTGAAATATATCAAAACGTTGGTAGGTATGGCCAATAATAAAGGAGGACAAATCATTTTTGGAATTAAAGATTCTCCTCATATTCCATTGGGAATGACTAATAATAAATTTTCAGATACAGATCCTAAAGAAATAGATGCAAAAATTAGAGAATTCTTTTCTCCAGAATTAAAATGGCAAATGGCGAAACAAGAATATGACGGGCATTGGTTTGGAATGATATGTGTTGAAGAAGCAGACGAGAAGCCTGTCGTTTGTAAAAAAAATCATAATGAAATCTTGCGAGAAGGGGCGATATACTATAGATATAGAGGTGAATCTAAAGAGATTGAATATCCAGAATTGAGAAAAATTTTAGACAAAGAGAAAGAAAAAGAAAGAATCCTTTGGATTAAACATATTGAAAGAATCTCTATGGTTGGACCACGAAATATTCATTTGTTAGACAAATACAATGGAGAATTGATACAAGGTGATAGCAAAATTTTACTAGATAAGGAATTGTTGAATCAAATAAAGATAATTAAAGAGGGACACTTTACCGAAAAGGAAGGGGAAGGTCTTCCTACCCTTAAATTGGTTGGTACTATTGACGGATTAGTTGATGTTGAAAATGCTGTGATAGATCCCAATATTGCATACCCTTACACTACGAAGCAGATGCAACAAGAACTTTCTTTAAATCAGCATCAAATGAGTGCTGTAATATATGCTTTAGACTTGAAGTCTAAACCTAAAAGGCATACGGAAATTAAACAAGGGGAGAAGTCTCATCCTATTCACAAATATTCTAAAAGTGCTGTAGTGGTTATTAAGAAAATGATGGAAAAGGATGGCAAAACGGTTTTCTTGGAAAAATGTACCAAACTCTATAAAGAATTTTTAGAAAAGAAGAAAAAAAAACGAAAAAAATGAGAAACTTTGATTGAGAAAGATTTATAGAAAGACGAAAAGTTTTATCGTTATTGCTCCGCCGCTGAGACGTTATTTCAACGCACGGATGGATTATTGGTTTAATAAATAAGGTAGAGACGTCATATTATGGCGTCTTTTTATGGCGTTTTTTTATCTGCAAAAAAGTGTAAAATTAGGATAATTTACCTGCAGAAAAGTGTAGAAGTTGTTTGTATTATCTGCAAAACCTAAATAGGCCATGGTTGGCAGAGCGTCGCAGACGGTCTGCCTACCGTGGTCGGAATGTAATGTGGCATTCGGCAGAAAAAGTGTAGCGATATATCGTTTGATCGGCAGAAAAAGTGTAGCGATTTGTCGTTTAATCGGCGGAAAAAGTGTTATATTTGCATCGTAATATATTGAAATTCAAAAATGAAAAGACTTTTATACGATAAGTTGGTTGAATGGAAGAGGTCGGCAACACGAAAACCGCTCATTCTTAACGGTGCCAGACAGGTAGGAAAAACATACTTGCTGAAGGAGTTTGGCTCTAATGAGTATGATTCTGTCGCATACATCTCTTTTGATTCCAATGATAGAGTCTCTGAAATATTCAACGGAGATTTCAATATACAACGAATATTGATTGAACTCTCTGCTTATACGAAAGTCGATATCAAGCCTCATTCCACGCTAATTATTTTCGACGAGATTCAAGAATGCAACAGGGCTCTTAATTCGCTGAAGTATTTCTGCGAAGATGCTCCCGAATATCATATCGCAGTGGCTGGATCTTTGTTAGGTCTCTCTTTACATGAGGGAGTTTCGTTTCCTGTGGGGAAAGTGGAAAGCATGAAACTGTATCCTTTCTCTTTTGCAGAATTCTTGTTGGCAACAGGCAACGAAAGATTGTTGGAGATTTTAGAATCAGAGAATAAAGATGCCACACGTGGTCTGCATGAAACATTCATCGACCTTTTGCGTAAATATTATTTCGTAGGAGGAATGCCCGCAGCAGTGAGGGCTTTTATAAGCAATGGACCAAATGAGACACGTCGTATTCAAAAACAGATTCTCTCTGATTATAAGCACGATTTCTCTAAGCACGCACCTTCTTCGGAAGTGCCTCGTATCAACATGGTGTGGGAAAGTGTTCCTCAGCAGCTTGCCAAGGAAAATAAAAAGTTTTCTTTCTCTCAGCTCAAGAAAAAAGGACGTTCCGCTGAATTTGAAATGGCTATAGAATGGTTGATAGATGCAGGACTTGTATATAAGGTTGGTCGTGTGACTTCTTTGCAAAAGCCACTGAAATTTTATGCAGAATCGTCTATATTCAAACTTTTTATGTTGGATGTCGGACTGATGAATGCTATGGTTGACAACTCTATCATAGACATCATTTCCGGCGACTCCTGTTTTAAGGAATTCAAAGGGGCTTTCACGGAATTATTTGTATATTCGCAGTTGGTATTACTGGATATTCCCATATATTACCATTCGTCGAACGATTCCAAAGTGGAGATTGATTTTGTTGTACAAACCCCCGATCGTGTCATTCCTGTCGAAGTGAAGGCGGAGGAAAACGTACATTCAAAATCGTTGAGAACGTATGTGGTAGACCAACACCCAGACCTCAAACTGAAAGGATTACGTTTCTCTATGAAACCCTATATCGACCAGGAATGGATGGAAAATTATCCTCTTTATCAGACACAAGCCGTCATGCGAGGCATTTAAGTATTATTAAATCATTACTATATGTGCAACTTCGACTACATAAAGGATTTAGGACTCGACGAGAAACTGTATCAATACTGCTCCGCCGCCGAGGAGACTCAGGTGCAGGACCCAGAGATGTGTGCCTTCAACTGCCGCCGTGCGTTGGAATATGTGGTTCGCTCCATCTATACCGCCAAGGGAGAAGAACTACCCGAACGGGCTAATCTTCTTCAGCTGATGGACGACGAGGTGTTCTCCTCGTTCATCAACGATCCAAAGGTGATGATGGCTGCGCACTACGTCCGAAAGGTGGGCAACCATGGCGCTCATGCCATAACGGTTTCAAAGGGTGAGTCGTACTTCTGCCTCCTCAACATCTACAATGTGGTGGCTGCCGTGCTCATCAAACTACAGGTGGTAACGTCGGTCAAACCATTTGACCGCAACCTCATACCTAACAGTCCTGCCATTCACATCGCGCCACCTACTGAGGTTAAGGTTAGCAAAGAGGATGGTTTGGTCAAGAACGCTCCCAAGAAGGCAGTCGAATCAACCGCACCTGTCGTGGAGATGCCATCCGACCTGTCGGAAGCGGAGACCAGAAAACTCTTTATAGACCTAATGTTGAAAGAGGCAGGTTGGGATATTTTAGAGACCAAAGGTTTGGTTCAACCGCTCAAAGCCTGCGTCGAGGTGGAGGTGGAAGGCATGCCGAACGAACATAACATAGGGTATGCGGATTATGTGCTTTTCGGCGGCAATGGCAA
>CALCUH010000084.1 GCA_937907165.1 uncultured Bacteroidales bacterium
TAACCTATATAAAAAAATATTTAATAATCGGGGAATTTATAGAAGTCCCCTTTATTGAGAATTATTCGGAATAGTTTGTATGTCGATGGTGCCGAAGATATTTTTTGTGGATACGGAAGTCTCTGTTGCGGACGGGAAGGTGCGCGATATGGCTGCCTTGTCTATGCAAGATGAAAAACTTCATACACAGTCGATTACACATTTCCTTCAGTTCGTCTCTTCGGCTGAGTATCTATGTGGGCATAATATCATACACCATGATCTAAAACACTTGCCGGCGGAGTTGGATCGTTATGCGCATAGGGCGATTGACTCTCTTTATCTCTCTCCGTTGCTTTTTCCTCGTCGACCTTACCATAGGTTGCTGAAAGATGACAAATTGTTGGTGGATGAGATTAATAATCCGTTGAATGATTGTGTGAAGGCGAAAGAGCTCTTTTTAGATGAGTTGAATGCCTTTTTCGCACTGCCGGAAATGTTGAAGCAAATCTATTGTTCATTGTTGTATTCTTTCGATGAATTCGGAAGTTTTTTTGATTATGTGGGCGTCCATCCTGACGCTCAAGGGCTAGAAGATCGGATTTATCAGTTCTTCAAGGGCAAGATTTGCGAAAACAAGAATATCCGTTATTTGATTTCGCAAAGTCCTGTGGAGTTGGCGTATGCGCTTGCTTTGATTAATACGGACGATCGTTGTTCACTCACTCCTCCTTGGTTGTTGAAAAATTATCCTCGCATTGAGAATATCCTTTCCTATCTGTGTAACACGCCTTGTGAGGCTGTTTGCCCATATTGCGCCCAAAAATTGGATGTCTATAAAGGGTTGAAGGATATTTTCGGGTACTCGCAGTTCCGTTTGTTCGATGGGGAGCCGATGCAGGAAAATGCGGTGCGCGCGGCGGTTCATGGTGATTCGCTGTTGACTATCTTCCCTACGGGTGGAGGTAAATCTCTTACTTTCCAATTGCCCGCTATTATGGCGGGTCGTAACGTCCATGGTTTGACGGTGATTATTTCCCCTCTTCAGTCTTTGATGAAGGACCAGGTGGATAATCTTGTGGAGCGTGGATTGACTGAGGCGGTGACCATTAACGGTATGTTGGATCCTGTTTCGCGTTCTGACGCGTTCATGCGTGTGGCGGACGGCTCTGCGACGTTGCTCTATATATCTCCGGAAATGTTGCGATCCAAAACGATTGAGAAGTTGCTGCTCTCTCGAAATGTGGTCCGTTTTGTGATCGACGAGGCGCATTGTTTCTCGGCATGGGGACATGATTTTAGGGTCGATTATCTTTATATTGGCGATTTTATTAAAAAACTTCAGGAGAAAAAAGGGCTGCAGAACCCTATCCCGGTCTCTTGTTTTACGGCGACCGCCAAGCAGAAGGTTATTACAGATATATGTGATTATTTCAAGCGTAAGTTAAGTCTGGATTTGCGTCTCTTCGCCTCTTCGTCTAATCGTAAGAACCTGAAATATTCCGTGTTGTATGCGGAGACTGAGGAGGAAAAATACAATCTTCTTCGTGGCTTGATGACGGAGCATAATTGTCCGACCATTATTTATGTCTCCCGTACAAGACGTACTAAAGAACTGGCGGATAAGCTTTCCAGCGATGGTTTTCCTACCTATCCTTTCCATGGGAAAATGGAGGCGAACGATAAGATCAAGTACCAAAACGCCTTCATCCAGAATGAGGTGAGGGCGATTGTGGCGACTTCCGCATTCGGTATGGGTGTGGACAAGAAGGATGTGGGGCTGGTGGTTCATTTCGATATCTCGGATTCTTTGGAGAACTATGTGCAGGAGGCCGGGCGCGCCGGTCGCAATCCCGACATGGAGGCGAAGTGTTATGTTTTATATAGCGACAAGGATTTGGATAAACATTTCATCTTGTTGAATCAGACGAAGCTGAGTATTAGCGAGATTCAGCAGGTTTGGAAGGCAATCAAGTCTCTTACAAAAATGCTTTAATTTTAGTTTTCATAGTAATTGTTACTTCATCTGTAAGATTCTTCGCACACGCATTTTCTCCTGAAATTGATTTAATTCCTATTTCTTATTGCGTCTCAGCTACTTTAATCTATTTCTTCACAAGAAGAACATTTAGATATAACATTGATTCATTTACAT
>CALCUH010000085.1 GCA_937907165.1 uncultured Bacteroidales bacterium
TTTCCGCTACTATGGGTATGACGATGTCATGCAGGCTTTGGCGGAAACGGGTGAGACGGAGACTGATAACGGGGATTTTAAACAGCATATCCTGAATTTTGACGTCAACGCCCGCTTTAGGTCTAAGGATTTCCTTGGTAAGTGGCGCTATGATTTCCAAACGAATTACCAGCTTTTCAGTAACAATGACAATCTCTCCGAACATACGATTCTTACGAATTTGTATGGAGGCTACAGAATGGATAATTATATTTTGGGCTTGAAGTTCGATATGTATAATATCATTATGGGATTGCCTGATAAGGAGGAGAGCGGTAACTATGATTTCGAGAACGCCCGTAATATGAATAGTTATACGGTGTTGAAATTGACGCCTAGTTTCCTTTTCAGTGGTGATATCGGAAAGATCAATATCGGTATCAAGGCGGCTTTCGGTCTCGGTCAGGGAAAGAAGGGCGCTGTTTGCCCGGATATCTTCGGTACTGTGAAATTGAAGGAGGATCTCGCCTATCTTTATGCTTGTGTGACGGGAGATTATGACGTGAATAATTTGCATAGCGTGACGAAGGAGAACAAGTACTTGGCGCCTGATGTGCGTCTGGAGGATACTTATACCCCGATTGACGTCTATGCGGGTGTTCGCGTGAAGTTGGCGAAACGTGTCGACATGGATATCTTCGGAGGCTATAAGATTATTAATAATCCTTATTTCTACGTGAATAAGGTTCGTCCGTACATTGTGGGAACTGATACGACTTATGTTATGACCCGCCAGTTCGACGTGGTTTACGAGGAGAATGCGGGCGTCTTCAATGCGGGTGTCTCTTTGGGTTACCACTACAAGGATTTCTTGGATCTGAATTTCGACGCTGTTGTGAACAAATGGGCTTTGGAGGATAATGAGTATGCTTGGCAGAGACCTGATTGGAAACTGAATTTCCATGCTAATTATAGGTTGACAAACCATTTATGCTTCAATCTCGCTTATCGTTTCGAGGGCGGAAGACATGCTTTGGTGAACGGATCGGCTGTTGATATGAGAAACGCGCATAATGTAAACCTCGGCGCTGATTATAAGTTCCTTGATTGGCTGGATGTCTTCGTGAAATTCGATAATATGTTTAATCAGAGATATCAAAGTTGGTACGGCTACGATTCCCACGCATTCAATTTCTTGGCCGGACTCTCCTTCTATTTTTGATCGTAGAGCATGTATTTCGTATTAATCATACTAATATTCTTTTTTTTATATAGGACTGCTTTCCGGGAAACTAATGACGGGGATCCTATTCTGAATGGGGAATCTGTCAGCGACGAGACCCTGAAGGAGAATGAAATCCTTTCGTCCGAGGTGCTGGTTGGCGTGGTGAAGATGATGGGTGTGGTGATGATGGCTGATGGTGCCTTGAGAAAAAGTGAGTTGGCGGAGGTGAAGTCTTATTTGGCGGATAATTATTCTTCCGACACCGCTAAAAAGATGCTGAAGAGTTTGGAGCATTTTTTGAAGAATAAGACGAAGACGAAGGATATTCGTCCGTATTGCCTTCTCATCAACCAATATATGTCGTATAAGCAGCGTCTCACGTTGCTTTCCACGCTCTTTAAGATTGCGGTGGCTGATTCATACATCGAGGACTCGGAGGCTATTGTTATCGAGATGTACGCCCGTTTCGCTTGTATACGGGACGTGGATTTCAATCGTTATAGAGGTTATTTCGCTTATGGGTTTTCGTGGAAGAATACGGGCAGACAACAATCCCAGAGGAATTATAAGAGCCAAAAGGATGATGATTACTATGATAGCAGGCGACAAGAATCCCAACAACAGGGAAGGCGTTCCGAGTCGAAGTCTGACGGTTCCTCCAATGATACTAAGTGGGCTTATCGTGAGTTGGGGTTGTCTGAGGGCGCTTCCGAGAAGGAGATAAAATCCGCATATAGGAAGCTTTCCATGCAGTATCATCCCGATAGGCAGATGGATGCCTCTGATGAGGAGTTGCGTGTCTCTACGGAGAAATTTCAACGCATCAACGAGGCTTATGAGGTGTTGGTGAAGTGATGGGTTATGATTCTTTCCTTCTTTGTTTTTTTAATGTTATAATTTTTTTTGTATGTCTAAGCAACAATCTTCCGTGAAGGAGCGTTCCCGAACGGATTTGGATGAACCCCGCCAGTTTAAGGTAATTTTCCATAACGATGATTTCACGACGTATGAATTCGTCGTCAAGGTCTTGGTGCAGGTCTTCTTTAAGTCGCAGACTGAGGCGGCTCGCCTTACGATGGAAGTGGACCGGAAGAAATCGGCGGTGGTGGGGATCTACTCTTGCGATGTGGCGAAGTCTAAGACCGAAAAGGCGATTAAGATGGCGCGTGCGGAGGGCTTTCCGCTTAGAATTACATGTGAACCTGTTGAGTGATTTTTATGGAACAGATAGAATTTGATAGATACGTTGAATTCGCTTTCGCACAAGCGAGATATTATGCGCAGGAGTTCAGAAATGAGTTCATCATGCCTGAACATCTGCTATATGTGTTGTTGGACGAGCCTTATTTCGCCTTCGTGGCGGAGGAGGATCTTCAGACGCCTGAACTGAGGAACGAGCTTGGCGATTTCTTGAAGAATAAGACGGAGCGTGTCCCTGATACCATTGAGTATGAACTGATTCCCTCCGAACAGATGGAGCGCTTGCTTACATTTGGTTATAATTTGGCGAAGAGTGCCGGGGAGGATTGTATCTGTATGCCGCACTTGTTCCGCGGTATGATGGATTTGCAGGATTCTGAGGCTTCTTTTTTGTTGAAGAAGTATGCCTTGGTGGATTTAAGTATCTTATTAAGTGATTTCATTACCTCTTACGAGAACTATGATTTGGATAGCGATTTGGATGCTGATGCTGATTTTGACGATGTCGATTCCTCTTCTGAGGGGGAGACTCAGGCTTTGGCTCCGGGATCGGGCGAGAAGGCGTGGAAGGGAATGGTCACTTGCGTGAGCGATCATATCGACGACCATAATCCGTTGATCGGACGAGAGAAGGAGTTGGAACGTACTATCCAGGTGTTGTGCCGTAAGGATAAGAATAATCCTTTGCATGTGGGCGAACCGGGTGTGGGTAAGACGGCTCTCATCTATGGCTTGGCCGCTTTGTTGCGTGCGGGAAAGGTGCCTGAACGCTTAAAGGGTTATAAGATATATGAACTGAATTTGGGCACGTTGTTGGCGGGTACGCAATATCGCGGTGACTTTGAGAAGCGCTTGAAATCTATTATGGACGGCATCTCTAATGAGGGGAAGTCTATTGTTTATATTGATGAGATTCATAATTTGGTGGGTGCGGGACGAACGGGTGACGGCTCCATGGACGCCAGCAATTTGCTGAAGCCTTTCTTGGAGAGCGGAAACCTCCGTTTCATCGGTTCCACTACGTATGAGGAGTATAATCGTTTCTTTTCACAGGATAAGGCGTTGGTGAGACGTTTCCAACAGATTGATGTCCCTGAGCCTACCGTGGAGGAGGCTGTGCGCATTATCGAGGGCCTACGCGATAAGTATGAGGAGTACCATCAGGTCTCATATGCTGATGGTGTGATCGAGTTCGCCGTGGAGAGTAGCGCGAAGTATGTCGCGGATCGTTTCTTGCCTGATAAGGCTATTGACTTGATTGACGAGGCGGGCGCATATCGTGAGCTCCACCCGTCGGAGCAGTCGCCGCAGATGGTGGATAAATCGCTTATTTCCGATGTCTTGGCTAAGGTCTGCAAGATCGACGCCGCTGCGTTGAAGGAGGAGGAAAACACCTCGTTGGAGACGCTCGAATCGAATATCTTGAAGAAGATTTATGGTCAGAATGAGGCGGTGCGTCAGGTCGTTGAGGCGGTGCAGATGTCTAAGGCGGGTTTGCTCGACGATGATAAGCCTATCGCCAGCCTCTTGTTTGTCGGTCCTACCGGTGTGGGAAAGACGGAGCTTTGCAAGGTGCTGGCGGCGGAATTAGGCGTCAACTTGGTGCGTTTCGATATGAGCGAGTACACGGAGAAGCATACGGTGGCTAAACTGATTGGTTCTCCTGCTGGTTATGTGGGTTACGAGGATGGCGGTCTTTTGACCGACGCTATCCGTAAGACGCCTAATTGTGTCTTGCTTCTGGATGAAATAGAAAAGGCACATGCCGATATTTACAATATTCTTTTACAGGTGATGGATTATGCCCGTCTGACGGACAACAAGGGTAGGAAGGCGGATTTCCGACATGTGATTCTTGTGATGACTTCCAATGCGGGAGCCCAATATGCCCATCTCTCTTCCATCGGTTTCGGTGGCGGCAGGTCCGCAAGCTCGGCGATGGTGGATCAGGTGAAGAAGATTTTCAAGCCGGAGTTCATCAACCGTCTGAATGGTATGGTTCCGTTTAATGATATGGACGAGGTTATGGCGTCTGCCGTTCTGGATAAGAAATTGAATGAGTTGAAGGAGAAGGTGAGCGCTAAGAAGGTCTCTTTGTCTGTCTCGAATGAGGCTCATGCCTATCTCCTTTCTCAGGGCTTCTCCAAGACTTACGGCGCAAGGGAGATGGATCGTGTCTTGCGTGCCCAACTGAGCGTTCTTCTGATGCGTGAGATTCTTTTCGGCTTTCTGAAAGGTGGCGGCGAGGTGGAGGTTGTCATGAATAATGGTTCTTTAAAATTGCGTCAAAGGAAATGATTTATAGGTTGACGAAACGCTTGGCGTTCCCTGATCCTCGTGAAGGGGAGCCTGATGGATTGTTCGCTGTCGGCGGTGATCTCTCTGTGGACCGCCTTTTGTTGGCTTATTCGAACGGAATCTTCCCTTGGTATTCGTTTCGTGACTCTGACATTCTGTGGTTCTGCCCGATGAGGCGTTTCGTGATTTTCCCTGACGAGATTCATGTCTCCCATTCGATGCGCACTTTGATGAACAAGGGTTTGTACCGTGTTTCGATTAATCGTGACTTTCCTTCGGTGATTCGCAATTGTGGCGACCTGCGGAAGGAGCAGGAGGGCGCTTGGTTGGGCGATGACATGACGAAGGCTTACACGGCACTCCACGAACAGGGTTTCGCTGCCAGCGTGGAGGTCTGGGACCAAGATGATAAGCTTGTCGGGGGACTCTACGGTGTGACGCTCGGAAGGTGTTTTTTCGGTGAGAGCATGTTCTCCTTGGTGCCGAGCGCTTCTAAAATGGCGCTGATTTTTTTAGCCGATACGATGGCTGAAAACGGTGGTGTGATGATCGATTGCCAGTTGGAGACGCCCCACTTGAAGAGTATGGGAGGCCGCTATATTTCGTATGACGAATATATGGAATTGGTGCGGATGGAGTGATGGCGCATCGTTTGTTTTGTGTTTCATACGGAGGGTATGGAACGAATATATAATGCTATACGTATGGCGGATTCGCAAGGTCTTATTCAAGAAGGAGGAAATCAAATATTAATTGATGTAGAAGGAGGGAGAATAGGAATCCGTGCTTTTGTTAAAAATGGAGAAATTTTAAGTATGGATGCATTCAACTTTAGAAGAAATTATTAGTGACAATGTTCAATTTTATGCGCACTGTTACTTAAAAGTGGGCACAAAAATGGGATATTGGTCTTTTTATGGAAATATTGCCGAAATTGGAGATTATTCAAATGTTTTATTTAGAGACACTATGGATTTCGGTTGCCCAGAGATAAAGATTTCAAACAATTGGCATGTATGGCACGTAAATGAAAAATTCAAACATGTTGGGAAACTAACACCCGAGTACCAGAACTCCTATGTCGGAGGTGTCTTCCCACCGATTTCCATATTAGAATATGTTCGAGATGAAATGTTTCAAGGGGCATATCCAAGGTACGAATAGCGGGAAGATTCGAAAAAGCGGCAGTATTATACAATCTTAGACTTATTGTTCAAAGAATTGGAAAAATTTCTCAATCAATAATTTATATGTGATTTCCCTTGTGAATAAAAAAAGGAGAATAGCCTTCCGGATATTCTCCCTAATTATATCATAAAATCTGATTCCTTATTTTTATTCGAAATTAAAGTTCAATATGATGATTCTGGAGGTGAGACGCGACATGGCGTTGGAGAATTTCATGTCGCTCACATCTGCGATTTCCGGTCTGTTGCGCTCCAGTACGTCGCTCAAGCCGAAGTAAAATTTCAGTTCCGGAGCTAACTTGAAATAGGGCAGATAGAAGTCTATGCCTAAACCCACTTCGATTCCGTAGTCCGTTTGGGTCAGCATGATGGGCGCCTCGCTGTCTCGTCCCATGTCGACGGTAAACGCGCCGCCCGCAAGCAAGTATGGACGGTAGTTGAGTTTCCTCTGTCCGCGGAATTTGAGCGTGAGCGGAAATTCCATCATATTGGATTGGACGGATATCTTACCATCTTCACGTTCCACGCCATTGGCGTCTCTGAAGCAGAGTTCGCGTGAGTTGAAGAAGAGTGTCGGGGTGAATCGCAGGTCTAACCATGAGAAGATTCTAAGGTCGGCGATGATTCCTACGGAAAATCCGGGCGACATCTGGGTGTCTTCTCCGAACCATATCTCTCCGGCTTCCTCGCTGCCTTCCTTTAAGAGTTCCCCTCTCGCTGTGCTTAACAATCCTGAGTTGGTGACGTTGAAGTCCATCGCGTTCAGACCCAAGATGAATCCGAAATGATATTGTCTATTATCCGCATTAATCAAATTAAGTGTCTTGCCGTGCGCATATTCCGCATGTGCGGTTGTGTAGTTGGCTAATAGTGCGCAGGCGAATAATATGCTAAAAAAAATTTTTTTCATTGTTTTATACATTATTTTTCTAAAACGGCGAATTTCTCTTTTTATTGTGAAAAGTTTTTTTAATCGAATGAATATGACAAACCGATTGTCCCGTATATCGGGTATAGGTTGAACGATATGGTCTTGAAATCGCTGACGAAGATATTGTTCAGCCCCCAATTGAGGTCGGCGAACGCTCCGAGGCGTTTGCAGAAACGAAGTTCGCAGCCTAAGGTCGCCCCGAATTGCAGGTTGCGCATCTCCTCGGAAAAATCGAAGGTTTGCGGCTCCTCTCCGATTTCTATTTTGGCGCCTGTGGGATTGCCTTCCCTGAGATATCCGTTGTACACTTCCCCGTAAAACTCATGGTTGAGGAGAAATCCTAGGTAGGGTCCTGCATGGATGTTCCACTTCTCTGAGCAATAGAGATGGGCGGAAACGGGCAATGTGAGTTGCAGAAGGTCAGATGTCATGGTGACGCCTCCGGTCCATCGTCCTGTTATGGTACCTCCATCGTCGTCGTTGATGGACATTCCGTAGTTCTTCACATCCGCCTTTGAGGTCATGCCTTTCCTTTCGAGGCGAAGTCCGGTTAAGATGCCCCAATGTTCGGAAAGACCGATGTTGTAGAGCGCTTGGACGGAACCGTTGAAAAGCGGTTTGAATCCGTTAATCGACCTGATTTCAGCTGGTAGCGGAAGGGGAGATGTGCCTCCGATTCCGTATCCTAGTTTTACGGAAAAATAGGAGTGTCCTTGGGCTTGCTCGTCCTTTTCCGCTAATGCGTAAGTCGTCAGAACGAGTAGGCTAATGAGTATGGAGAATATTTTTTTCATGATGAGATGATTCACTTTTCTTCGCATTCGACTTCAACTTCGTCGATGAGTAATGTGCTGCCGACGGCTCCCGTGAATATGTCGCCTTTCAGACTGGAGGAGAATACGATGGCGAAATTATATCCGAAGTTTTCCAATCTTTGGGAATCTATTTTTTTGCCGTTCATCGGTTCCATCTCGATGGAGAAGGATGTCCATTCGTTGGTCTCTTTTTGCTCCTTTATTTTCCCGTAGAGGACAATGTGGCGGTCGTTGTTGGAGTTCGTACCGTCGATGATAACCTCTTCTCCCTTTTCGTCGGTGTTTTCGTAGAACATGGCGTAGATGTTGAAGCTATCCTTGCCAGCGATTGGATTGTAGTTCTCGTCGGTCATCTTCTCCCCTGATTTGAACTTGTAGTAACCTTTGATTCTTTGGGGAATCTGTCGGAATGGAAGTCCGAAACGGGTAGCTGTAAGCGGTGCCTTTAAGGCTTTGGCTAAGTCGAAGGAGCCGAGGAATAGGTTTCCTGGTGCGATGGGCATTCCTTTCAGTTTTCCGAAGGAACCCGCATATTGGGTGACGAGTTGGAGGCAATTCCCCGATTTCCCGTTAGGAACGATAGCGGAAGGGTATTCTGTCGGCGTCGCGTTGCCGTTCGCCAAAAGATATCCGGGATTGCCGGTTCCCCACCAGTTCATGATTGGACGTCCGTCCACCCGTTCAATGATTTGGTGGTATTTATCGTTTGAAGTAAGCACATATTCTTCGAAGTCGAATCTGGTGGTGAGTTCCACGGAGAGGTAAGAGACGTTATAGGAACGTTTCCACTTTCCGTTTTCGGATGTGACGGTATATCTGACGGATTTTCCTCCTGAGAAGTCATGGGTGGAGCCGCTTGCCGGTTCAATGGTGGCGCCTTCCGTGATATCGAATTGCGGGGCGCGTGAATGGAGATCCGCCCCTGTGAGGATGGGAATCTCTATCGATTCTGTTGTGCTGGGAATGTTCATTAGCGTGTCCGCCTCGAGCATTAGAATATCTTTATCGGAAAAGAGTCGGCAGGTGAGAATGTCCGCCTCCGCGTTAAGAGGTTCCTCTTGAATACATGCGGTGAGTAAGAGTGCGGAGCATAAGGCTATCGCTATTTTGTACGGAAATTTTGTCATTCTACCAATAGTTCAATTTCCCGCGAATCTAATCATATTTTTCGGTTTTTAAAAGAGAGACGCTGCCCGCACTGCGTTCAAACACAAATACTTTGTTGAAGTTGCTTCGGTATTTATGGCTTAGTGCCTCTTCCGCTGTGAGTGGATTGTAGGAGCTGGACATTAGGAAGCTGTTTTGGATGATGATAAGCCATTGCTCGTCGCATAGCGGGTTGTATTTCCTTAGTTTCCACTCTTTCGCGATGAGCCTTTGCGATACGCTGGCGATGGAAAGCGGTTTCACTTTTGTGGATATGGCGGCATACCATAGCCCTTCGAGCCATCTTCCCGTCACGTTTTTTATGTTGATGCACTCGATTTTTTTCGGCAGGTTGTGGAAACCGTATTTCGAGGTGCGGTCTATCTTGTACTGGATGCCTGTCGCTTCCGGCAGATTCTCTTCCACGAGTTTGACGATGGTCTCCGCGAAGTCTTGACGGATGATGGCGCGTAGTTCGTCGTCCAACGTGGAGACGGTGTCGTTGAGGTCGTTGGTGAAGTGTACGTCCACCACTAATTTGAATTCGTGCCTCTTCTCGAAGATGTTTTGGGCGTCTTGCATGAGCTGGGAAAGGAAGTCTTCGTGCGCTCTTAGGTTGAAACCCTTGTCCTCCCTTTCGTACTTTAGTTCGGTGAGCTCGATTCCGATTAGTTTCTTCTCTGTCTGCACGAGGAAGTCGGGCGCTTCCGATTTCTCGACTTCGCCTATGGGAAAGGTGGGACAAGAGGAGCGGAACATGTTGATGATCGCCCATTCACGTTTGTCCTTCTTCTCTTGATTATGACTTATCTCCGCGCACATGATTTTCCGTTTTTAACAAACATAGCAAAAATATGTGGGAATGCCAAATGAAAAATATTTATTAGGGCTGGAGCTCCAATTTTTCCCCTCTTTCCGGTGAAGGTTATAAGATGATTTTCTAGAGAAATAATGTGATGGGAAGTGGATGTTTTTCTTTCGCATGGAATTTTTCGAGGCAATTTTTGTAAAATATTGATACAATTATTATTTTAGCGAACTAATACTTTGTGACAAACTGAAAAACATATTGGGATTATCATGAAAAATGCAACGGATTTCCTTATCGACATTTCCGGTAAGATGGACAAGAAGATGAACATTGTCCAAAATGTGGTTATTGACGGCATCGTGCCGAACATGGATTTTGCCGAGCCTTTCGGCATGCGTACCTTCCTATCAGTATGTAAGTCCCCCATTATCATCAATTCATTGGATATGGGAACTAACACCCGTGAGGACTTTGTGAAGAAGATTCAGAACCTTCCTTTCCCTAATAGCGGCGCTCCGATCGCGGAAGCTTTCAAGGAGTCTGTTTCCGGCTATAAGAAGTATGAGAAATTAGTTAAGGAAGAGGTGTCCAGACGTATCATTTATGTGACGAACGGCGAGGATACCGATTCGGGCGTTTTGGATTACGAGGTGGAAAAAGTGATAAAGGAGTATCCTATTCAAGTGAATATCGTCGGCATCTGTATGTCAGAATCTAACCAGAGGATGGCTAAGAAGGTGACTGATATGACGGGTGGCGTCTTTTGCAATGTGGAGCAGACTTGCGACACTTTGACGCTCCGCAATATTTTGACTCCTCTTATCGATGTTTTACATAATGTGGCTCCTGCCAAGGCTGTCGCTCCAGAGCCGGTGAAGGTTGTTGAACCGGAACCTGCTCCTGTTAAAGCTGTAGAGCCAGAGCCGGAACCAGTGCGTATGGCGGCTTTCGTTTCACAGCCTGTTCAACAAGAGGCTCGTCCGGTAGCGCAACCCGTTCAATCCGCTCCTGTTGTTGAGAAGAAAGTCGAGACCCCTATCTCTGCCGCTATTCCTGAGGTGAAACAACCTGTCGTGGATGCTGCGAGAGAGAAAGAGTATAAGGCGGAGATTGCCGCAATCACGGAGCTGCAGGCGGCTCGTTCCGCTCAAAAGAAAGCTAACGTGAAGGCTATTGAGGAGTCTAATTCCAATATCCTCGCATTGCTCGATAAAAACAAGGTCATGATGAACCAAATCCTTGAGGGCGGAAAAGAGACGGAGATCGCTTTGGATAAGCTTAGAGCTGCCGTTAAGGATCACGAGATGACTATCGAGGAGTTGAGGGAAGTGAATAAAAAGCTTACTGAACAGAACTTGCAACTAAAGCATAAAGCGAAGGAGCAAGAGGCTAACATGGATGCTCTCAAACAAGAGAAAATGGCGCTCCAGAAAGAGATCGACCGCTTGAGGGAGATAGCTAATGAAATGTTGAAGATATAAACTTTGTCTTTATAAATAGTTTGTTTCGGGGGAATGCGAGTCTTTGCGTTCCCCCAATTTTTTTTAATTAAGAATTAAGAATTAAGAATTAAGAATTAAGAATTAAGAATTAAGAATTAA
>CALCUH010000086.1 GCA_937907165.1 uncultured Bacteroidales bacterium
GACTTCCGTGAAACTCTCCAACGACGGCAGACAACGTATGGAGGTGATGACTCGCACGAACAATGGCTTTGAAATCTCCGAGTGTGATTTGAAGATGCGCGGTCCGGGTGATTTGGAGGGAACTCAGCAGAGCGGCGTTTCTCTTAACTTAAAGATCACAAACCTTGCTACTGATGGACAGATCATCCAGTATGCCCGTGAAGTGGCGGGTGAGGTGCTGAAAGATGACCCTGATTTGTTGAAGCCTGAAAATCTGTTGCTGAACCGCTATTTGGATAGGTTGGCGAAGGAATCCGTGAATTGGGGTGTCATTTCGTAGCTTGCGTGTCATTATTAGGAAAATATTGATGGTGAATTTATAAGTGTATGAAAACTAATATTTTATTGTTAGTATCTGCATTATCTTTCAATGCTTTGTCATCCTCTTGCTCTTATGTGGCGAAGGGGGAATGTCAAGTTGGAGGACAATTTCTTTTTTTCGAATATTCCATTGATAGTGTTCTTTCTGGATATGTGGTGGAATTTGCGTACAATAAAGGTGATTATCGTCACGAGAGTTGGTATTTGACAAATTTGCGAGGCGTTCTGAAGGATAAAAGGAAGGAATGTGTTCGTGTGAAAAAAGACACGTTGTTTCTCTGTTGTTCCTATCACAAGGATACTCTTAATAAAGTTTTTATGGTTAGAGATACGTTTTCACATCATTTTTCGGGATTTATAAAAGACGAGAATGGAGATACGCTTCCTTCGGAAGAGTCTTTTTGGCAATTAGATTCGAGGTTTATAGGAAAAAGACAGATTGTTTTTAATGAAAGGGTGATTGATGCATATCGGTTTGTTGCGAGTGATGGTTGTATTGATGGCGATTCTGATACCATTGATTTCGATTCTTTGTTTAATGTCCTTTCATTCAAAAGATTATGCCATTATGATTATACGGAATATATGTTGAAGCGGTTGGACACGATGCCTGATGCCGTGAGACATATTGTTGATTCTTTGGATAAAGAGTAGATTTCCTGTCTAGTTTTAAGGAGCTTTGCTTGTTTTAATAGATATGCAGATTCCTCTGTATGTCCTTTCTGTGTGAGTTTGTTTTTCGATGGAAAAAAGAAACTGTTTCAAAAAAGATTGTTATCCGATGTTTTGCCGGTTGGTTTTCTGTTTCCTGAATTACTTTCGTTCCAATATATTTTCTCATGTGTGATTTAATCTGCGAGACCGTTGTGGAGCAACTTTTGAACCATTGGACGGTTTGTTATCGTTCCTTTCATTCCCTTTTTGTGGAAAGTGAAATCGTCGGTTGTTTTTTTGTGATTCAAACATCTTAAAAATAAATATGTCGCTTTCATATCTTTCTATTATATAAAAAAGGCGTCAAGATGTCTTGACGCCTATATAAAAAAAAAGAGCGGAAATAAATCCGCTCTTTTTATTATGTGTTTCTAATAATCTAAGATTATTTAGAGAACAAGCTAACTTCAACACGACGGTTCTTAGCACGACCAGCTGCAGTGTTGTTAGAAGCGATTGGCTTGCTGCTTCCGAATCCCTCAGATTCGATGTTAGCAGAATCAACGCCCTTGTTAACCAAGTAAGAACGAACAGAAGCTGCACGATCCTTAGAAAGTTGCAAGTTCTTAGCTGCCTTACCTACGTTATCAGTGTGACCTGACAACTTAACTGACCATTCTGGGTGTTTTACGAGCAACTCAGCCAAACCGTTCAAGTAAGTGAATGAACCTTCCTTGATGATAGCCTTGCCAGACTCGAATTCCAAATTAGACATTGCAGTCTCAATGATCTTAGCCTCTTCAACAGTTGGCTTGTAAGCAACTTTTGGCTTTGTAGCTTTGATGTGACGATCCAAAGAATCTTGAGTGAACTTGATGTCGTTTTGTAACTTCTTGATTTGAGCGTTTTGATCATCGATCTTTTGCTCGAGTTTAGCGTTAGCCTCTTCGCAAGCCTTCTTTTGTGCATCGAATACGTTGCTGAAGTCAGGCAACTCAACTTGAGGAATGTAATCAACCCAAGCGATGTTGCGGATGTTGCTCTCGCCAGCGAATTTAACACGTACACCTAATACAGCGTCGAAGATTGAACGACCAGCTGAATAGTTTACATATTCTGAGTTAGTGTGCAAACGATATTGAGCGCCTAAGAAGATGCCTACCCATTTGCATACATTATACTCCAATTTTGATCCACCGAGCATCAAGAACTTGCCGCCTTTGTCGTCAGCACCATTCTCGAACTCATAGTTGTAGATAGATACACCCAAACCTACAGTTGCGAACCAGTTCAATTTCTGCCATCCTGCTGAACGATAAGGAGCAATGATGTTAGACAAGTTTACAGAACCGAATACGTCGATGTCGCTAAATTTAGCATCCATCTCTGTGAAACCTTTGATGGCGTCTTGATCCTTTTTGAGGAACATGTACTCAACGCCCAATCCCCAACGTGGATTGAATGTTCTTTCTACCAAACCGCCGATTGCTAAACCGACTTTTTGATCTGATGATCTCAAGTAGTTAATTCCACCTTCAACACCAACTGACCAATGGTTGAATGACTCTGATGATGCTGCTTCTGCTTGTTGCTCTTCTGAAGCTGCTTCTGTTGCCTCTTGTGCGTTAACATTCAATGTTAAGCCCATAGCTGCGATTAAAGCCAAATAACTTTTTTTCATACTCTCTAATTATAAAATTAATTGTTCTAAAATATCTTTTCTGTACAAATATCCGAATAAATTTTCATATTTGAAAATTATTCGGATGTTTTAGAGTTATTTTTTTTCGTCAGCGTCTAATTGATTTTTCAATGCTGCCAATTCTTCGATATCACCCAATGTGGTTTTCTCTACTGAAATGATAGGCTCAGCCTTCTTAGACGCTTTCTTCTTACGGTTATCCTTCTTCTCTTCAGACTCCTCTCCGTTAACTGCTTTTTGAGCATCCTCGTAGATTCTGCTGTGGGATAAGATGATTCTTTTAGAGTCTTTGTTAAACTCAATAACCTTGAATTGTAACTTCTCGTCAACCTTAGCTTGAGTCTTGTCTTCCTTAACCAAGTGTTTTGGAGTTGCGAAACCTTCTACACCATAAGGCAATGCGATAACAGCACCTTTATCCATCATTTCGATGATAGTTCCTTCGTGGATTGAATCTACTGTGAAGATGTTCTCGAATACATCCCAAGGATTATCTTCCAATTGTTTGTGACCTAAGCTTAAACGACGGTTCTCTTTGTCGATTTCCAATACTTGAACCTCAATATCCGCACCAATCTGAGTGAACTCTGATGGGTGTTTGATCTTCTTGGTCCATGACAAGTCGGAAATGTGGATCAAACCGTCTACACCTTCTGCGATCTCTACGAATACACCGAAGTTTGTGAAGTTGCGTACCTTGGCGGTGTGCTTTGTTCCAACTGCATATTCTGTATCGATAGTATCCCATGGATCTGGTCTCAATTGCTTGATGCCCAAAGACATCTTTCTCTCTTCGCGGTCCAAAGTCAAAACAACTGCCTCTACTTCGTCGCCTACCTTCATGAAGTCTTGCGCACTACGCAAGTGTTGTGACCAAGACATCTCTGAAACGTGAATTAAACCTTCTACGCCAGGAGCGATCTCAACGAATGCCCCGTAATCAGCCATAACGACAACCTTGCCTTTTACTTTGTCACCAACCTTCAAGTCTGCATTCAAAGCATCCCATGGATGAGGAGTCAATTGCTTCAAACCGAGGGCAATTCTCTTCTTGTCGTCGTCGAAGTCCAAAATTACCACGTTCAACTTCTGATCCAAAGAAACCACTTCTTCTGGATGAGTTACGCGACCCCAAGACAAATCTGTGATGTGGATCAAACCGTCTACGCCACCCAAGTCGATGAATACACCATAAGATGTGATGTTTTTGACAGTTCCTTCCAAAACTTGACCTTTCTCGAGTTTTGAGATGATATCTTTCTTTTGTTGCTCCAATTCTGCCTCGATAAGGGCCTTGTGGGAAACAACAACATTTTTGAATTCGTGATTGATCTTTACGACTTTGAATTCCATTGTCTTGCCGACAAATACGTCATAGTCACGGATTGGCTTAACGTCGATTTGTGAACCAGGCAAGAATGCCTCGATTCCGAATACGTCTACAATCATACCACCCTTTGTGCGGCACTTGATGTAACCCATGATAACTTTGTCGTTCTCCAAAGCTTCGTTTACGCAATCCCAAGAACGAGCTGCGCGCGCTTTCTTGTGTGAAAGAATCAATTGTCCTTTCTTGTCTTCTTGGCTCTCGATGTATACCTCTACTTCGTCACCAATCTTTAAATCTGGGTTGTAGCGGAATTCGCTCATTGGAACGATACCATCTGACTTGTAGCCTACATTAACTACAACCTCTCTTTTGTTCATTGAGATTACCTTTCCGATAACAACGTCTTTGTCTTTTACGACGTTCAATGTGTCATCGTACTTGCTAATCAATTCTTCTCGGCTGACGTTCATGTCAACGTCTCCGTTCTCGAATGCGTCCCAGTCAAACCCTTCCACTGGAGCAACGTTCTTTGTTAAATCACTCATTTTAATTGTTAAATAATAAAATTAGTCGTTAGACATTATGTTTAAGTAAAAATCGGTGCAAATTTAGGGAAAAAAAATTGCGAATGGCTACGATTTTATGAATAATTTATTGATTAATGTCTTTAAATTGACCTTGTCGGTTGGTGTGTGGCGTTTTTTCACAGGATGACAGGCGGATTTTAAGAAAAAGCCGCACCGAAATTAATTAAACTCCTCTGATATAGGATTTGAGCATTTCACACTCTTTGTAATCCACCGTGCCCGGAGGCAACCCGAAGGTGTGGCCCGCCATTGACGTGTAAGTTATGCTCGGTTTTTTTTATAATTTGTTAAGTTTAACCATAATAGACGGTGCGGCATAACTTTCATTTGTTGTTTCTTTCATATTCCAAAGATACCTTATTTTTTTTGTTCGCGCAATAGGTTTTACTCTCTTATTTTACATTATTAATTCGTATCTTTGCGTCCGTTGTTTTTCGAAAATGATATTCTAATCCTATTCTATTATGTCTGGCGTTATTTATTTGATCCCGAACACTTTGGGCGAGTGTGACACGAATCATGTCTTACCTTCTTATAATCATGAGGTGATTATGGGTGTGAAACATTTTATCGTGGAGGATGTCCGCACCGCCAGACGTTTCCTGAAAAAAGTGGATTCTTCCATCGATATTGATTCCCTTACGTTTTATACTCTTAACAAACATACTTCTCCTGAAGAAATCGCTGGTTATCTGTTGCCTGCTAAATCTGGCTTGGATATGGGAATCATTTCTGAGGCTGGTTGCCCGGCTATCGCAGATCCTGGAGCGGAAATTGCTCGCATCGCACAGAAAAACGATATCCGTGTGGTCCCGCTTGTCGGACCTTCTTCTATATTATTAGGTCTTATGGCGTCTGGCTTCAACGGACAAAGTTTCGCGTTCGTGGGTTATCTGCCTATTAAGCCGAACGAACGGGAGCAGCGTCTGCGCCAATTGGAGAAGAGAGCGCATCTCGAAAAACAGTCGCAGATTTTCATTGAGACGCCTTACCGAAACAATGCGATGTTTGAGAATATCCTTTCTGTCTGTTCGGGTTCTACCTTTTTGTGCGTTGCATGTGACATCACGCTGGATTCCGAATATATCAAGACGAAAAGCGTCGCTGAGTGGAAATCTGCCAAACGTCCGGATTTGGACAAACGTCCTTGTATCTTTATATTGTATTAGGATTGGTTGGAGGGCACGTAAGCCCTTCAAGATGGTCGATGTCGTTCCATGACATCACGTTCCATACGCCGTCTCGTTTCTCAACGATGGCTAACGCTGTCGATTGTGGGTGCGTGGCGTGTGCGATTTCAGCGATGGGCTGGTATTTGAAATAGGTATAGAGCGTTTTCAGCAAAGCACCATGGGTGATCACGAGTATATTTTGGTTCGGGTGGGTGGCTGCCGTCTCCTCCATGAATTTTCCCGCGCGCTTGCGCACTTCTCCGTATGTTTCGCCCGTTGATTTCGCGTATTGCTCAGGGTGGTTCCAAAAGATGTCTATCTCTTTCGGAAAATTCTTTTTTAGATCGTCTATCAATATGCCTTGCCAGTCTCCCATGTGGATCTCTTTCAGGGCGTCATCTTGGATGATAGGCAATTTCCTCTTTCCCAGAATGAGTTCTGTCGTCCTCATGGTCCTTTTCAGCGGGCTAGAGTAGACGGCGCTGAATTCCACGTCCCTGAGTTTCTTACCAAGCGCGATCGCTTGGCTCTCGCCTAGTGGAGTGAGTTCTGTTTCGTACTGTCCTTGCATTCTGTTCTCTTGGTTCCAGTACGTCTGCCCGTGTCTGACAAGGTAAAATCGTGTCATTGTAACTTCTATAAAAAAGAAAGGAGTCGCACACGATGGAGGACTCCTTCCGATTTCCTTTTATTTAAGGCGTCGATTAAACAGCTTCTTGTTTAACGATTGCCTCCATGCCGCGATAGTATCCGCATGAACCACATACTCTGTGATACAAATAGAGAGCGCCGCATTTAGGACATACTGCCAATGTAGGAGCTACTGCGTTGTAGTGAGATCTTCTCTTTGCTCCTCTTGATTTACCTTGTCTTCGTTTCGGATGTGCCATTTTTGTTTATATTTAAATTAGTTATTGTCAATTAGTTTTTTTAGTGCGTCCCACCTCGGATCGGTCTCCCTCTCCGTCCCCGTTTCCGTCTCGTCGTTGCCGGCCTCACTTGCCAGACTGTCGCCGTCCGATTCGTCGGTCTCGTTTCTGTCGAACGCCAGATGCTTTCTGAGCGCCTTCTCGGTCTCTTCGTCGCATTCCCCCGTTTCGTGGACGTGGCGGATCGGAATGTGTAGGGCGATGAATTCGTACATGTACCATGACAAATCGATTTCTCCATCCTCTTCGGATATGATTACTAATTTGTCATCTTCCTCCGATTTGTCGTCTCCGAATTTTACTGTCAAATCCTCTTCGCAGGAAATCGGTTGGTCCATCTCGCCCATGCATCTGTCGCACAATACTTTTATCGTGCCGTCCATCTTGAAGTGAATGAAAAACGCATGCCCGCTTTTCTTGATTTCCACGTCCGAATTAACGTTGCCCTTTTGAATTTCGGGACCGTTGACGAGGGCGAAGAACTCATCATCCAATTGATAATGGAATTCGTATGTGCCGATTTCCAAATCTTTTAACGGAACTATGTATTTCTCTTCTTTACCCACTTCGTATGGATTCTAAAAATCTCCGCAAAATTACAAATTTTAGTGATATGTTAGGCTTGTTGCCTCACTATTTTTGTTTTTTTTTGCGAATGTAATTGTAAATTACTGTGTTTTAGTTGTTTAAATTTTATTTAGGATGATTCTGAAAGTAGTTCCTTTCTTCAATTCGGAGTGCTTCACAAAGATTTTTCCTTTGTGATATTCTTCCACGATGCGTTTCACAAGGGATAGACCTAATCCCCAACCTCTCTTTTTGGTGGTGAATCCCGGGTTGAAAACGGTTTCGAATTTTGATTTCGGAATGCCTTTCCCCGTATCTGTCACGTCGATGATTGCCTTCTCGTTGTTGCTTGAGACGGTTACGGTTATCGAGCCTTCCCCTTCCATGGCGTCTATGGCATTTTTGCATAGGTTTTCGATCACCCATTCGAATAGGGGCTGGTTAAGGGCGATGACGATAGGTCCGTTGTCGGTATATTGACATGTGATTTTCACTTTGTTGGACGTCCTGTTCCTCATGTAGGAGAGTGAGTTATCCAATATTGTGTTAAGTGGCGTTGGGGTGAGTTCGGGATTGGACCCGATTTTGGAGAAGCGTTCGGCGATGGTTCTCAGCCTGTTCACATCTTTCTCCATCTCATTCATAAGCTCTTGGTTCACGCCTTCTCCCTTCAATATTTCCACCCAAGCCAGTAGGGAGGAAATCGGGGTGCCTAATTGGTGTGCCGTCTCTTTGGAGAGACCAACCCAAACTCTGTTCTGTTCCGATCTTTTTGCGCTGGCGAATACGAAGAATAGCACGGCGAAAAAGGCGACGATGATGCTCCACTGGATGTATGGATAGTATTCCAGTTTGTTGAGTATGGTCGATTTCCCGTAGTAGAGGTAGTGTATCGTCTGATCGTCTAATTGTATGGTGATGGTGGGGTTTTCTTTTTTGAATTCCTCTAATTTCTCCGCAAGAACTTTTTCAACTCCTTCTGCGCCTTCTTCGACGCCTAGGTTCCTGTGCGTGATGACGGTTCCGTCTTCGTCGGCGATGAGCACAGGGATGGTGGTGTTGCCTTCGATTACTTTTAGGATGAAGGAGAGGTCGCACTGGTCGCTGCTGGTGATTAGGCTACTGGTCGCCTCGGCCCACAAATTGATTCTCTGCTCCTCTTCCTTTGCCATTTCTTGGGCGAGGTGGTTGGAGTAGTATACAGATATTCCCACGATGAGCAGTGCTATCGCGGAAAAAACGTATTTGATGTTCTTGGTATTGTCGAGACCCAGTTTCATGTCATCATCTGTATTTCCCTTCGTCGCAATCTTCCAGAATGCTGAGGTAACTGTTGTATCTGGATGTGCTTATCGTATGATTTTCTATTGCTTGCAGCACTGCGCATCCGGGTTCGTGGATGTGGGTGCAGTTGCCGAACTTGCAATTGGCTGATTCCCTGAATATCTCCGGGAAGTAGTGTCCGACCTCCTCTTTCTTGAAGTCTATGGTGCCGAATCCTTTGATGCCGGGCGTGTCTATCAGATAGCTGCTATCTCCTAATTCGTACATCTCCGAGAAGGTGGTCGTGTGCATCCCCTTGTTGTGGACGTCGGATATCTCACCCGTCTTGGCTTCATATTCCGGGGCGATGGCGTTGATGAGCGATGATTTCCCCACTCCTGAATTACCTGATAGGAGGGAGGTCTTCCCTTGCAACATCTCTTTTAGTTTGTCGATGTTCTCTCCCGTCTTTGCTGAGACGGGAAGGCATCGGTAGCCGATTGTCTCATATAGGTGGATGAGGGCGTTCATATATTCTGTCTCGCCTTCGTCGTATAGATCGATTTTGTTGATGATGATCTTCGCCTCCACTTGATAGGCTTGGCTTGTCGCCAAGGCTCTGTCGATGAATATGGTGGAGGTCTCCGGGTGGTTGATGGTGACGGTCAACAGCAGTTGGTCCACATTCGCTGCGATGATGTGTATTTGCTTGGAGAGGTTGGCGGGTTTGCGCACGATGTAGTTTTTCCTCTCTTCGATTCCTGTGATCCAACCGGTATCTTCTTTGGGTATATCGAAAGAAACCCGATCGCCGACGGCAACCGGGTTTGTGCTTTTGATCCCTTTGATACGGAAGTTCCCTTTGATTTTACACTCGTAGAGTTGACCATCGGCGTCGTTTTTGACCCAATAGCCGCTTCCGGTATTTTTGACCACGAGACCGATCATACTGTCATCACCTCTTTCTCTTTAGCGGCGAGGATCTCTTCGATCTTCTTGATGTATTTGTCGTGGATCTTCTGAACTTCGGCCTCTGCGTCTTTCTCAGCGTCTTCAGCCAATCCGTTCTTAATCTCCTTCTTCAATCCGTCGATGGCGTCGCGTCTTGCGTTACGAACGCTGATCTTTGCGTCCTCTCCGTCGTTTCTGGTTTGCTTAACGAGACTCTTTCTGCGGTCCTCCGTCAATGGTGGAATGCAAAGGCGGATGAGTTCTCCGTTGTTCTCCGGGGTGATGCCGACCTCTGAAGCCAAGATGGCTTTCTCGATTTCGGGAATCATTTTCTTTTCCCAAGGTTGGATGGCGATGGTACGCGCATCCGGAGTGGTGATGGTAGCGACGTTTGAAAGGGGAACGATGCTTCCGTAGTAGTCCAAACGGATTCCGTCCAAAATGCGGACGTTCGCTTTCCCTGCTCTGATTCGTGCCAATGCGTCGTCCAAGTGGAGGAGCGCTTGCTCCATCTTTTCTTCAGCCGCTTTGTAGTATTCTTTAACTTCTGCCATAATCTTTCTGAATTAATTTTTTGAAATTTAGGCGCAAATTTAGGAAAAATTCCGATAATCCTACATTGCGCTCATATAAGCTGTATAAAATTTTTTGTTGGAATTATTTTTTATCGGAGATTTTTTGTGTCTAATTCATCCCGATAGGGTACTATGGGTGCCGTTTTCGACAAGGGTGATATATTATTGTGAAATCAATAGGTGTCTTGTCGTTCCGTTGAGGTCCGTCTCCCGCAGAATCAGCAGACGTTTCTCTGCTGAAAGTTTTTCTCTCGCTTCCTTTTCACTTGTGAAGGCGCCGATGTGTCTGCCTGTCATGTCGAAAGCCTCAATCTTCAGCTCTCCCTCCATTTCTTGAGAGTTGATATCCTCTATGTCAGAGTTTGCGCATGGTGTACCGCCAGTCTCTCCGCCCACGCAGAATCCGCAGCCGTCGATGTAGGCTTTGCCGTTCCAGTAGCCGATGCAGTCTTGCTTGCAGGTGGAGTTGGGTTCTATGCCTGTTGTGCCTCCCGAGCATACGCCGCAGATGTCTATTTTCGCCTCTCCGTTCATCACGTGTGCGCAGTCTTCGCAGTTGTGCTTAGGGAATTGGACGCCTAGGTCTATCTCCACGCCTGCTTCGTATTCGATGGGTTGCGTCACGATTGTGTCGCCTTCCGAGGATATGAGTCTGAATGTGTAGGGACCGATTTTGCTCTTGTCTTCGTCGATTCCCGCATTCTCCACGTAGTAGTTGTACATTTCACGGTGGATGGGAACGAAGCTGCCGTCCGATCTTTGGTAAGCCAATTGGTTGATTCTATATTTGATGTCATAGAAAATCGCCTTGAAGTAGTATTGGCTGGTTCCTTCCTCGAATTTCACTTTGATGTTTTCAACCTCTTCGCAAGGAACGAACTGCCACTTGATGGGGATTCGGCCGTCTTTCAGTTGCGCCAGACGGATGAACGCCTCCGTGCTGAAGTCGATGTCGCCGTGTTTGCATTCGGGGCAGCGGTCTACCACCTTTACCGTCAGTTCTCCTAGGGGACCGAATACTCTCACGCAGGCGCCGCAAGCGTAACTGCTGTCGTATTGGGTGTGGTTCATGGCGCAGTGAAGGAAGTCGTCTTCTTCCACGTATATGCCGCAATTCCCGCCGTTGCTTCCCGCCACGCCTCCGTATTGTGTTCCTTCTCCGGTGTACCAGGTCGTGTCGCACTCGGCAATGGGAAAGGCTTGCGCCATTGCGGCGGTAAGTAGGAGGGTGATGCTTGTGAATAATTTTTTCATCTCTTTGTATGTTGTGTTCCTGTTGCGAAGATATAAAAAACTTTTTTGGGTGTCGATTTTGCTGTACATTTGTGGTAAAATATGCGGAATATGTCATTCGAGGAGATTAAGGACCGGTTGTTGAGGATGGATATGAGTTCATATCCTGTGGAGGAGGTGCGCGCCTTGCTGGAGCAGGCGGGTCCGAGTGGTTTCCTCGTGGCCTCTTTGGAGGCGGGACAACGGATAGTCCGCGCGCGGGTGGGGACGAACGTCATGAAGGCGAGCGATCTTTCTTATCGTCACTCTCTTTCTCCTGATAGCCGTTTCCGACGGGCGAGCACGCCAGATATGCGCATGTTTTACGGGTGCTTGGCGGCTGATGGTTGTTCGACGTTCCTTCCCGAGTATGTGACCGCCATGGAGTGCTCGAAACTTTTGTCGGACGAGGATGTGTCGGAGGATGAACTGGTCACTTTCGGTCTGTGGGAGGTGACTCGTCCCATTTCAGTGATTGAGGTGATCCATCCTAATTATTTTTCTAATGCGGAGGATAATCCTTTGCTGAAGGAGGCGAAGTTCCAATATGAGTCGCTTCTGGCTGCATGTCCCGCAGCGCTTCGCAAGGAGCTTGACCAGCGTGCGGAGTTCTTCTCCTATGTCTTTTCCAGACAAAATAATTCGCAGTGTGATTACGAGTATCTTATCAGTGCCCTATTCTCCGAAATCTCTGTGGCGAAGGGTTATGGCGGGGTGCTTTATCCCTCCGTGGCAACGGATGGCATGGTTGGGTTGAATGCGGCTTTGGTTGATCGTGTGGTGGATGCGGATATGCGTTTGGATTCCATCTGCCGGTATCATATCCATAAGATGGAGGATGGTTCCGTTTCTATGGTTTTCAAGGATGACGGACAAATATTGCCGAATGGTAGTTTGCGCTTCGGTATTTAGAATGTTTTATTTTTCGCCTCTTAGGTATTTTTTTCTCTCTTCTTCGGGAAACTTTTCGATGGCGTAACGTAACATTGTGCGAGGCATTTTTTTGTAGCGGGGGAGTAGGTATGTTTTGAGTCTCTCCTCGTCTCTTTTGCCTGCTTCCCGTAGAAGCCAGCCTGTCGCTTTCTGAATCAGGTCGTGATTATCGTTGAGGAGGATGTCTGCTATTTCGTAGGTGTCGTCCAGTTCTCCTTTGCGGAGGAATGCCATGGTGCTGACGATACCGATGCGTCGTTCCCAGATTGTTTTCCCGTCTCTCGCGAGGTCGTAGAGTAGGGTGCGCTCTTTGTCGAGCAGCCAATTGCCTAGGATTTCGTAGCAGGAGAGGTCCACCAAGTCCCAATTGTTGATGAATCGGGTGTGGGAGAGGTAGAAATCCACGCACGCTTTTTGTTCTTCGCTTCCTTTCTTTCCATGCTGGTAAATCTGCACGAGTGTGAGCAGTGCGGCGAGCCTCACTTCATGGTAAGGTGAAACGACGCACTTTTCAAGTTCGTCGAACCCGGTCTCTCTCCACAATCTTTTCGTGATTTCCCTTGTGACGGGTACTTTTATTCCCAGAAAGAGGTCGCCCTCTCCGTATTGACCGGGTTGAGTTTTGAAAAAGCGTGACAGGTTGTCGACTTGTGTGTCGTCCCTATGCGCCATCATCTTTTCGAGGAGTGCCATTCGCTTGTAATGTTTGGTTATTTCTTCTGATTACGGAAATCCGCCATCTTTCCGCAGATGATGTCGAACTTGTTTTTGTTGCCTTTGGATTTATATACTTTGGAGAACTCCTCGAAAAACTCGATGAAGGTCATACCGTTGCATTTCGTGTTTTTCTCGTTGTAGGAGCAGAATCTGTTTTCCATCTCAATCTGGTAGAGCTCGGCGCCGGCAGTCTCGTTGCAGTACATAAGGAAGAAGGATGCGCTGAGGAATTCCATGAATTGTTCGTCTTTCGCCTCTTTCCCTTTCAGGTATCCCTTGATGATGGTTTGGACGAGTGAGTTGAAGAACGGGTATTCGCTCTTGACGTTAGCGTGGCATCTCCAGCTGTCGTACACCATGCCGCAACCTGTCTGCAAAAGTGTCTGCGTTTTCTTCGTGCCTTGGTAGGTCCGTACCGTTGAGCGGAAGTCGAACGGGGATACTTTGGCGGTGACGTAAGCGTATTTTTTCTTGGTCTTGTTGTTCAGCCATGAGAATTGCTCGTTGATGATTTTATCTACCCAAGTGAGGTATTCCGTGATGTGCGGTTTCATCTCCGCGATGTTGTTGTCGTAGCGGATGACGCCGGCGAATTCCTCCAGCATAGGCAATGCTACTTTCATCAGGGAGTCTCCTTTTGCGCTCACACCCGTATAGCGGGAGTCTTTCTCGATATGTCCTGATTTGTAGCGGTAGAAATAGGAAGCTGCGCTCAGCTCGCTCAAGTCGTTTTCGACGGAGTTCAGCCAATCCACGATTTTGTAGCTCGTGTATTTTGCGGTGTTGATGGTGCTGATGGTGGAACTGTAAAGGTTGGAGAAGTCCCAAGGGGAGGAGAATTCCAAGCTCTCGCTGCTCTTTGAATTTTTGCGGAGACTCTCGTTCTGGTATACTCTGATGGAGTTTGCGAGCATGAGGAATCCGTTCACGTTGGAAAATTCCACATTGGAATATTGGCTCTTGAAGAATATGTCCTCGTGCCAATACTTGTCCGAAATGTCGCTTGTTTTACCTTGCCCGAAAACTCCTTGACAACCTGCGATCGCCAAGCATAATGCGAAAAATGCTTTTTTCATACCGTACCCGATTTTTTATTAACTTGTATACGCTTATCGCCGCTTTCCGACGATTTTCTCATCGTCTTTTGTGGCTCCTGATAGGATGGTATCTTCACCTAATCCCTTTTATTTTATGCAAAAATCGCTTTTTCTATAGATTTCTCCAAAAGAATTGGTACTATTTTTTCCACAAGTGTTGATTTTTTTTACCAAATGTCACTATTCGATTTGTAATGTGAAAAAAGTGTAAAAAAGTGGCGTTTTTTTTGCCAAATAGATTTTGCGCCGTATCTTTGTTGCGCAAACAAAACAGGTAGATTTTTTCATAGTTAAGGTGGGTGCGCCGAAGTCGTGAGATTTTGGCGCACTAATTTTTTTGAATTAAGAATTAAGAATTAAGAATTAAGAATTAAGAATTAAGAATTAAGAATTA
>CALCUH010000087.1 GCA_937907165.1 uncultured Bacteroidales bacterium
GCGGCGGCTATGACGAGGACGGAGACTATATGGCATCCATTGAGATGGGTGAGGCAGTCTTCGGGAAAACTGAAAAGATTAACGGTATGGATGTCTGCTCTGCAAACACCGGCGTCCCGCACGCAGCAATCTTTGTTAAGGATGCGGATGCTGTAGATATCGATGCGACTGCCCCTGCCGTAATCGGTATCCACAACTTGATTTTATGTTTTCCTTTGAACTTCTCTAACAACTGCATTTTGAACCCCACACTGAAAAACGCCATCTCACAAGACAGCGTTTTTCAAATTTACATATTATAAATCACCATAAAGGTCTTCGGAATAAACACCTGATTCAATCAACTGACGGAAGCTTTCTTTTACAGATGCTGCATCCTCTTTATGTATCCTGCGTTTCCAATACCTTGACAGAAATTTTCTTGTCACGCAGCAAATCGCCGACATAAATCGGAATCAGATACTCATCCTTCAGAAGATTCTGCGATACTACAAAAAATTGCTTGAATCCATCCTCCAACGACTTTACAAAATCAGGTGTAAAGCCCCACATATTCATAGAAACATAGGAATTCACATCCAGCTTTCTTCCGTCAACTTCTGCGCCGTCAGCGGTCTTTACGATTCCGCGTGTTTCCTCAATATTGGTCAGATAACCGTCTGCTCCCATTCCTGCGACATCTAGGTTGTATTGACCTCTCTCTTTCGGATAGTAGTGCAAGTGGAGTGTTTGTAGGGTTGTTGATTCTCCCACTCTTTGACTCTTATCCGGATAGATTTCGGTCTCGTCGACCTGACGTATGTAGTGGTTAGACAATTGGTCTTTGTCTTTCTTGATGTGGCTTGGCGTGCTGGAGCTTGTGCTGGTGAATATTTGGTCGATATAATACCATGCCAAGTGGCTTCTGTTTAAATTGTAGCCGATGTTGGTCATATCGGATTGACTTAATTGGCTGCCCCAATACGAGTCATCTTCCTTGATGAAATGTTTGTTCATCAATGGTCCGCCTGTGATTTTTGGTGTGCTGGCAAGTACCCAAGCGGTTGGATTCTTTATGTTGATGGATGATTCCGTTCCTTCGAAGTCGTCGATGTATGAAGTTCCCGCATCTTCTTGGTTGACAGCCTTGTTGTGTCCTGGAATCAATTGTGCGAATTCTCCGGAAAGAGCTACCGAAGAAGGAGTCTTCGCATCGATAAGAGGTATTTTATCTATGACTTTGGTTAGCCATTGCCAATCGCTTTTAAATGTTCCGTTCATTCCCCAAATTGTGTTGGAGATAGGCTCGTTACCCAAGCTGACTTTTTGTGTGAGCGGCTTTTCCGAGAGGTGGAGAAGTGTACCGCCCAAACTGAACTTATCGGAAAAATCGTATTCGAGATTCGTTCCTATCAGTGACTTTCTTTGGGTATTGAAGAATGATTCGCTTTCAAGGGAGACATTAATAGGGGAGTTGGACGAGAGTGCAACTTCGTCAAGAATTTTTACGATGCCTAGGTTATAATCGACAGTATAGCCTGTTCCTTCTGTAAGGGTTCGTCCACCTGCGGTAACTTTGACGGAACCTCTGGCGACGTTTGTGGCGCCGAGTCTGATTTCGGAACCGGAGGATGAACTATATTCTCCTTTGATGATATATTTGTCTTTCTCTGTGTACTCTTTCGCTATTGTTAGTGTAGAGTCGTATAGTTCTGGGTAGGTATATTTATCCACGCCAGCGATACTTCCGTATCCGTTCTTGATTCCTTTGTCGAATGGACGGGTGGAGAGGAACATGATTCGACCTGTCGATGGGTCTACGGTATAGCCTCTGATGAAATCGAAATATCCGTCAGGCATTGCGTTCAACCTTTTGTTTAGTCGGTCCATGTTAAGCACACGGAGTAAGTTTTTGTTGCTGAGCGCAGGTATGTAGTTCAGATATTGAGTGGATGAATCGCTTTGATAGTAATATTTTATCTCCACTTTAAAATTATCTTGGGAGATGTTATAGGCGCCAAGGGAATAGATATTTTTCATCGCCAAGTTCCACAAACGTTTGTTTTGTGGCGCTGGAATGGATCCCTTCACGAGTTTTACAATCAGGTTCTTGGTGGAGGTACTTGCCGTGTCGGTCGTGCTCGTTGTTAATTCTCCTACTTTGTAGGTCTTGCCGCCTTGGGTATATTCATAGGCCACGGCAACGATGTTGTCCGAGGAGACTGTGCTTTTGAGTGATACGTATCCTAATTCTGAATTGAGGGTATAGTCTGACTCCTTTAACAACTTGGCGTTGTTAAGTATTTCATATTCTTGCGCCGAACGCATCTCTTGCCCGTCGATTGTAAGATTGGACATTTCGTTCGAGGCTGTTTGTATGTCGCGTAGCGCTTTGTTTGCGTTGAGTATATTGTAAACGTTTCCGTTCGCATTGTTTGGCCATGCCTCGGATATTCCTTCGTTGTCATAAGTTTCGGCAAGGTCTCGCACTGCGATGATGTTCCTCATAGTCGTGTTGTTGTATGAAGAGGTGGAACTCGTCGTCCAGATTTCGACTTTGTTGATGACGATTCCGGATTGTGGGTTCGGAGCGTTTTTGGCCCACTCGTCGTAGTGATCGTAGAAGTAAGTGGATAGGAAGAAGTGTCTATTTTCTTCGTATTCAGTTGCTTTTAATTCGAATTCAGTGGTTTGCGCACCTTGTGTGGATATCGTTTTCCTTTCTGACTGTTGTTGGGAAATGACAGCGGCAACTTTTAGTTTCCCGAATTGCAGGTCAGTTCTGAAACCGAACAAATCGGTACTTCCTGTGATTAGAGAAGAGGAGAGCGGTAACTTGACATTACCAGCCTCTATGCGTTGTAAAATATCGTCTTCATCACCTTTGTAGTTGAGGTTGATCAACTTTTGGTCGGCGCTGAATGTGGCTTCCGTGTTGTAGTTAATGTTGAAGTTCACTTTGTCGCCCACAGAACCATTGGCTGATAGTTGGATCTTAGCGTCGAAGTCAAAACTTCCGTTCCTTCTGTTTTTCTCTGAAATTGCGGGGTTTTCTCTTTTTGAGATGGAGAAACCGAAATCTAGGTCGACGGATCCTTGTGTTTTGAGTTGGACGCCGCCGGGACCGAATATTTTGTCTCCCGTCTTTCCAAGGCCGATTTTTATTTCGCTTGCGGAGATTTTGTTCCCGCCTTCTGTGTTTGTTTTAGCTTTTTCAGCCCAATAGTCGTTCATGGATTTCTCCAACGAGTGTTTCCTGTATTCGTCTTCGCTTAGGACGAATGGGGTGGATATCTCCATGTCTCCGATTTTGGTGCGGTAGATGTAGAACCCGCTGTTGGGATCATATTCCACGTCGGAGGTCATGTTGTCCGGATCTTTCAGATCCATGGGCGCCTTTTCTTTGAGGTCGTCGTATGTGACTACTTCCTGTTTTTTGATAGGGTAACGCAATGGGGTGGTGTCGTTCGGATCCGCAAGGGTTGGCTTACGGTCTGCCGGACGAGGTTCTCCTTGACTTTGCGAATAAGCCGATATGGCGATGATTCCGCAAAGAAGCCCTGTCGATAGGATGATTTGTTTAATGTTCTTTTTCAAAGTCTTGTTCTTTCTGAGTAGAAAACGATATCAAAGCTGTTTTAGTGCGTCTTTGATTATTTTTTCTAGTGTGATGGTTGGATTTCCGGCGATGATTTTGTCTACCACTTTCGCTGATGCGCTTCGGTTGAAGCCTAAAAGGACTAGTGCGGTGAGCGCCTCTTCCCTGTTGTTGTTCGCCTCGATTTGGACGCCCAATGGTGTGGAGTCTTTCCCTACTTTGTCTTTTAAATCAACAATGATTCGTTGGGCGGTCTTTAGCCCGATGCCTTTGACCGCTTTCAGTTGGTTGACGTTCTCTCCGCTGATGATAGCTTCCAGTTCCGCGACCGAAAAGGACGATAGTATCATCCTCGCGGTGTTGGCGCCGACGCCTGATACGGATATAAGAAGAAGAAACAAGTCTCTTTCCGATTTCTCGGAAAAGCCATATAGGACGAAGGCATCCTCTCTGATTGCTTCGTAGATGTAGAGCTTCGCCTCCGATTGTCCTTCAAGGGCGGCGTAAGTGTTCAGCGAAATGTTCACCGCATACCCGATCTGACCGGTTTCCACGACGCACATCGCAGGACTTAGCTCATCGATTTTCCCTTTGATATATTCGTACATTACTTATCCAATCTATAAAATTAATTTGCAAAATTAATGAAATTTTTTCTAAAAAGCAATTTGAAAATTAGATGCGTTTCGCAACTGATAATTCATGTGTGAGCGTGCGATTTCCTTGACCGCAACGGTTTGGGTCGTTTGGGCGTATGGTCTTCTTCGCAAGTTTTAGGGTTGTTTCGGTAGAATAGTAGTTGTTGTGACAAAAGAAGGTAGATGGTGATAGGGGGGACAATAAAAAACAAAAAAAGCGGACCGAAGCCCGCTTTTTATGATTGCTTAATTCAGCTGTGATTATTTCTTCTCAGCGAACTTAGTCTCTTTAGCACCGTTCTGCTTCAAAGTATCGTTAACGGTACCAGAAGTGATAGTGTAGTCAGCTTTTGAGTTAGCGCAAGCCAAAACCATAACGATTGAAGAAGCGTTTTTGTCAGCAACAGCCTTGCCAACAGCCTCATATCCGTCAGCAGTCTTCATCAAATAAGATTCACCTGCGTCAGAAAGAGTGAATGTAACATCTTTCTTTCCGTCAGCGTTCTCGATTTCGAAAACAACAACTTGAGACTTGTCTGCGTAGTGACCTTCAGCGCTCTTTACGTTGAAAGTGAAAGCAGCAACACCCTCTTGGTATGCTTGGTAAGATTTGCCAGATTGAACTTGAAGCTCAGTAACGGCTGTTACCTTGCCCTCCTCGAAGTCATCGATTACATCATCTTCACTGTCATCACAAGAAGCGAAAGTGAAAGCAGCAGTCAAAGCTGCGAACATCACTGCTAAATTAAAAATCTTTTTCATTGTAAATAATAAATTAAAAGTTAAACAAAAAAATCAACCATATAGACAAACCTCTTCATTTGAGGTTTTGTATTGCAAATATACTAAAAAATTGGAATTGCAATGTTTTTTTCCAATTTTTTTAATGCGGGTGATGGGATTTGTATGATAATTAAGTAGAGACGGAGGGGTCCTCCGTCTCTACATGTTTCCCATTATGTTTATAATTGGAATATTATTCCTCGTCTTCCTCTTTCACGTTGGTGAACACGATGGAAACGTCATCGTCTTCATCCAATTTGTCGAGCAACTTGTTGAGAGTCTCTCTTTGGTCAGGCGTGATCTCCTTCGTGTCATTTGGAGCATAGATGAAGTCTACGTCGTTGATCTCAAGTTTGTTGTCCTCCAAATATGCTTGGATTTTAGAGTTGTTTTCGAAAGCGCCTTCGATGATGATCTCTCCGGTCTCCTCGTCTTTGAAAACCTCTTCCACACCGTAGTCGATGAGTTCGAGCTCGAGGTCTTCCATGTTGACGCTATCGTTAGCGGCTACCTTGAATACGCACTTGTGGTCGAAAAGGAAAGAGAGACTTCCTGATGTGCCGAGTGTTCCTCCGTAGCGGTTGAAGTATGAGCGAACGTTAGATACGGTACGCGTGTTGTTGTCCGTAGCGGCAACAACCAAGACAGCCACACCGCCAGGTCCGTAACCCTCGTAGTTGATTTCCTTGATTTCTGCGGCATCTTTATCAGTCGCCTTCTTGATGGCGCGGTCAACGCTGTCCTTTGGCATACATTCAGCCTTTGCCTTTTGCAAAAGCATACGCAGACGTGAGTTTGACGCTGGATCAGCTCCGCTGGCTTTCACACAGATGGTTATTTCCTTAGAGATGCGAGTGAATGTCTTAGAAAGACGTGCGTTTCTCGCGAAGATTCTTGCTTTACGGTATTCAAAAGCTCTTCCCATTTTATTTATCTACTTATTATTGTTATTGTTTTATATTCCTAACTTCTAAGGTCAAAAGTTGCGCGAAGATAATTTTTTTTGTTGAGTCCGCCAACCCTCCTCTTCGTAATTCTTAGTTCTTAACTCTTAATTGTTAATTATCATTCCGTCCTGCATTTTGATGATGCGGTCCGAGCCTGCGGCCATTTCCATGTCGTGTGTGACTACTACGATGGTCTGACCCAAATCTTTTCTGAGTTGACGAAAAAGGTTGTGGAGGTCTGTCTTGTTTTTGGTGTCGAGACTGCCTGTCGGTTCATCCGCCAAAAGAACGTCTGGCTTGTTGATTAGCGCTCTGGCGACCGCCACGCGTTGCTTTTCTCCACCGGAGAGTTCGCTAGGCTTGTGGCTTGTCCGCTCGTCCAGATTCATAAAGGAGAGTAACTCGCGTGCTTCTTTCTCCGCTTGCTCCTGACTCTTTTTTGCGATTAGGGCTGGAATCATGACGTTCTCCAAAGCGGTAAACTCGGGAAGTAATTGGTGAAATTGGAAAACGAACCCGATGTGTCGATTCCTGAAATCGGCGAGCTCGTTGTCCTTTAGGTTGAATACGTCCGTCCCGTTGATGAGGACTTCACCCGTGTCCGGCTTATCTAATGTTCCGATAATTTGTAGCAGCGTTGATTTGCCCGCACCGCTTGCTCCGATGATGGAGACATATTCCCCTTTCCCGATGGAAAGGTCGACCCCCCTCAGTGCTGTGAGTTGACCGAATGTCTTAACTATATTATGTGTTTTTATCATTTTTTTGTCTCTTCGTATTTGTTTGCGATGATTGATTCAAGGTCTTCGGAGGTGATGTTTATCTTTAGCACTCCATTCAAAGCGTAGGAAATTTTCCCTGTTTCCTCCGAAATGATGACCACAAGCGCATCTGTTTTTTCCGAAAGTCCGACGGCGGCCCGGTGACGTAGCCCGACCTCTTTGGGCAGTTCGAAATTGTGGGAGACGGGCAGAATGCATCCCGCCGCTGAGATTCTGTTTTTAGAAATGATCATCGCCCCGTCGTGGAGTGGTGAGTTCTTAAAGAAAATATTCTCGATGAGACGTGCGTTTATTTCTGCGTCGATGATGTCGCCAGTTACTTCAATGCTTTTCAAATCTTTGATTCTCTCGAATACGATGAGTGCTCCGACTTTTCTTTTCGCCAAATTTTTGCAGGCGATCACTATTTGCATGACTTCCGCCTCCACGAGATTGGAGGAGTTAGTAGAGAAAAGCTTGTTTATGTATTGAGAGAACGCACTCCTTCCCGTGCCTATTCTTGAAAGCGATTGCCGGATTTCGTCTTGGAAAAGAACGATGAGGGCGATGGCACCCACGTTGACGATTTGGTTCATGAATGCGCCCAACAGCTGCATCTGGAAGATGAAGTTCACTACAAGCCATGCGACGACGAAGAAAAGTATCCCGATGAAAACACGAATGGCTATCGTCCCTTGTAATACCTTATATGTCTTATATAAAAGGAAGCTTACAAGGAGGATGTCGATATAATCGATCGGTCTAATATATTTGAACATGTTACCTTAATTTATTATACATATTATATAGGTCGACGCATTGTTTCGCCTCTTTCACGTCGTGGACGCGTAGTATGTTCGCCCCTTGCGTTAATGCGAGGGTGTTTAATACGGAGGTTCCGTTCAACGATTCCTGCGGTGTGATGCCGAGACTTTGCCAAATCATCCTTTTCCGTGAAATTCCTATCAGCAATGGACATCCCAACGTTTTAAGTTCCCGTGAGAGAGAGAGCAGTTCGAAGTTCTGTTCCATCGTCTTGCCGAATCCGAACCCTGGGTCGACAAGAATGTTTTGAACACCTTTGCTCCGTAATGTGTCGATTCTTTTTGCAAAGAAAACGAAAATTTTTCTGATTAGGTCATCTGAGGAGGTCGAATCTACTTCAGAAGAATGGGTGACTACATAGGTGCATCCCAAATCGGCGACTGTATCGAACATCTTTTCGTCATTTCCGTAGACATCATTGACGATTTCCACACCGAACTCTTTCACTGCCATGCGGGCGATATTTGACCGGAATGTGTCGACGGACAGGCGAACTTCGGGATACTTCTCTCTTATCAGTTCGAGTGCGAATCTCATCCTTTTCATCTCATCTTCGCCTGATGTTGGAGAACTTCCCGGACGTGTGGAACAAGCCCCGATGTCGAGAATCGACGCTCCTTCTCGAACCATTTGTTCCGTTTTGGATAGAATCGCTTCCTTACTTTCACATCTGCTCGCATCAAAAAAGGAGTCGGGAGTGATGTTTATTATACCCATTATTAATGGTTTCGCTTGACCGTAATCGTTTGTCATATAGATAAATATGAATGGTGATAATCTTTGAGAATCAGTCAGTTATTAAAAAATGTAAAAAAATATTTCATAAAAACTTTTTTGCAAAAATAGAAAATATATATCTTTGTCCACTACTTCAGTCGCGAAATTGATTGTGTTGTGGATGAGGATGATGAATTTTGAGGTTGAGTGAGACAATAAAACTGCAAAAGAAGAGTTATAGAATTTAAATGAAACATTATCTTATTTTTTTTATAGTGCTATGAGACACGTAAATTTTTTGAAGACTGCGGCGTTGTTGATGTTGGCTAGTGTTACATTGGCTTCGTGCGGAGAAAAAAAGTTGAAAGACTCTAAGGAATCAAACGCTACAGGTTGGAAATACAACGACAAGGAGAATGGCGGATTCCAAGTTGTTAATGGTTATGAACAAGAGACCCCTCCGGGAATGACTTTCGTAGAGGGTGGTACATTTACCCAAGGTCGTGTGATTGAAGATGTGATAGGCGATTGGAACAATATCCCAAGACGTGTTACCGTCGCTTCTTTCTATATGGATAAATATGAGATCTCAAACGTAAACTGGCGTGAGTATCTCTATTGGATGAGCAACGTTTTCCACAATACTCCTGAGTATGTAGAGGCTGCATATCCTGATACTTTGGTGTGGAGAGAGGAATTGGCTTACAACGAGCCATATTTGGATTTCTACTTCTCCCACGTGGCTTACAACTGGTATCCTGTTGTAGGTGTAAATTGGGTTCAATGTAACGACTATTGTATTTGGCGTACTGACCGTGTGAACGAGATGAGAATGGCGTCTAAGGGTATCATCCAATATCCTGACTTCCAAGCATTGAAGGGTAACACGGATCCTAATGATATCGCTCAAAATCAGGTGTTCAGTACTCAAAAGTATTTGATGAAGGCTGATTACAAGCCAACTGATGGTAAGAAGCCTATGACTGATGTTTATGGTAACGTAAGAAAAACCAATATGTCTGATGGTGTCTTGATGCCAAAGTTCCGTCTCCCAACCGAGGCTGAGTGGGAATATGCAGCATATGGCACAAAGGCAATCGAGGGTGAAGAGAACTATCAAGAGAGAAAGATCTTCCCTTGGTATGGTCACCAAATGCGTAACCCTAACAAGAAGGTTAAAGGTCAAATGTATGCAAACTATGTCCGTGGTCGTGGTGATATGATGGGTATGGGTGGAAACTTGAATGACCACGCTACTATCACAGCTCCAGTTGACGCATTTTGGCCAAATGAATTCGGCTTGTATTGTATGGCTGGTAACGTTAACGAGTGGGTGTTGGATGTATATCGTGTATTGTCTAGCGATGATGTTCAGGAGTATAACCCATTCCGTGGTAATGAATACAAGGTTCCTATCAAGGAACAAACTACAATTGATGGTGTGGATATGAAAGTTCCACAGATCGATAGCTTGGGTCGAGTAGTATTCGCTTATCCTGTTAGCAAGGACTCTGTAAGTGCTTACGCTAAATTGGATGTTCGTAACTACAAAGATGGTGACGCTTCCAGTGCATTGGATAGAAACGATTGGTTGTCAGCTGTCGATCCTGAGTCAGCTACTAAGAAATTGTATGATCCTGAGTTGCCAGAAGATCGTGAAGGTTTCTTAACTTCTAAGATTTCTAATACGACCCGCGTATACAAGGGTGGTGGTTGGAAAGACCGCGCTTATTGGTTGAATCCAGGTCAAAGAAGATATCTTGAGCAGACTGAATCTCGTAGTGATATCGGTTTCCGTTGCGCTATGAGTAAGGTAGGTGCTGAAGATGGCGACGTAAGATAATGTGAAACATACGATAAAAGAGCCCCTCTTGTAGGGGCTTTTTTTATTTTTGTCAATTTGTTTTTTTGATTATGGAGATTAGTAAAATATATGAGATTTTCTCTCAATATCCTACCGTGACCACGGATAGTAGAAAGTGCCCCGAAAATTCAATTTTCTTCGCTTTGAAGGGCGATAATTTTAATGGTAATAAATTCGCCCAAAGCGCAATCGAACAAGGATGCGCCTATGCCTTCGTCGATGAAAAAGAGTATGCGGACGGAGACCGTATATTGCTGGTTGATGATTGTTTGGCAACCCTCCAAAAACTGGCAGAGTATCACCGCCTACAATTAGGAACCAAAATCATTGGGGTTACTGGAAGTAATGGTAAAACGACGACGAAAGAGCTTTTGGCCGCTGTGCTGGGTAAAAAGTTTAATCTTCTGTATACTCAGGGAAATCTCAATAATCATATCGGAGTTCCTTTGACGTTGCTGTCTTTAAGGAAAGAGCATGAGCTTGCCATTGTCGAAATGGGTGCGAGTCATCCGGGTGACATAGAAGAGTTGGTGAATATAGCTCATCCTAATTTCGGTTTGATTACTAATATCGGTACTGCTCATATTCTCGGTTTCGGTTCTTTTGAGGGTGTGGTGAAGACCAAGTGTGAGTTATATGATTATTTAAAGGCTAATGGCGGTAAGGTGTTCTATAATCAGATGAATCCTCTCCTAGAGGAAAAATCTAAGGGTTTAGACCGCATCGCTTACGGCGCTGGTTCTGATTTCTCCGCCGAATTGATCGGCTCTGATCCATTCCTTTCCATCTCATGGAAGGGTTCTCGTATAGATACTCATCTGATTGGCGCTTACAATTTTGAGAATGTGTTGGCTGGCATAGCTATCGGTTCTTTCTTTGGCGTGGACGCTCGCGACATCATTGACGCAATTGCTGGTTATTCTCCTACGAATAGCCGTTCCCAATTCGTGAAGAGCGAACGTAATGAATTGATTATCGACGCCTATAACGCAAACCCTACAAGTATGACCGCTGCTTTGGAAAATTTCTCTAAGATGCGCTCTTCCCGTAAGGTGGTTATCTTGGGTGATATGAAGGAGTTGGGACATGTTAGTGAGACCGAACATCAGCGAATTGCGGATATGGTCGTCTCTATGGGGCTTGATAAGGCTTTCTTAATAGGACCTAATTTTAAATTAACTCGTTCCGACGCTTTCAAATTTGATACGGTCGATGAGCTTAATGAGTTTCTGAAGAAGAACCCTATCACCGACTCGACAGTTTTGGTGAAGGGGTCGAATAGTATGAAACTGACGGCTTGCGTTGAAAATTTGTAATTCTTCTCCATCATGAAACAAATCGTTTTACTCATATTGTTTTTTACCATACTGGTCTCCTATCTTGTCTACGTTAACAAAAGGAAGGCTAGAAAGTCTTTGCCGACGGACGAAACGGAGGAGGAGAGAAAAAAACGTATCCGCGCCGAAAAGATCGCTTCCGGCGAGTGTTGCGGACAACATGAAGTGTGCGAAAAGGATTCTCTGCTCAACACGAAGTCTCAGATTGTTTATTACGACGACGAAGATTTGGATGTCTTCGCCCAAAGGGATTCTTCCAGTTATACGGATGACGAGATCAGCCAGTTCCAAAATGTGCTTTATACCATGAAGGATTACGATGTGGCTGGTTGGCTGAAGAGTCTTCAGTTGAGAAATATTGAGTTGCCCGATGTGGTGAGGGAGGAGGCTCTGATGATTGTCTCCGATCGTCGTTTCCGTAATAATAATGTTTGATTTGATGAGTTGATATGAAAGATAGGTTTAAGTGTTTGCTTTTCCATTACGTTTTTTGGTTGGTTGTTTTTATCCTCCAAAAGCCAATTTTCCTTCTGTTCCATTGGGGTAGTTCTTCTGCTTTCTCTATAGGAGAGTGGTTGTCTACGATTCTCCACGGATTCTCTATGGATATGTCTATGGCGGGCTATTTTACACTTCCTGTCTTGTTGGTTATTTGCGTATCTTGCTTCTTTAGGAATACAACGATATTCTCAAAGATTATAAAAGTCCTGACAATCTCTTTGTTGTCCGTAGAGATGCTTCTCTTCGTTTCGGATCTTTTCTTGTACAAATATTGGGGATTCCGTCTCGATACGACTCCTCTTTTTTACCTTGCTTCTCCTAAGGATGCCGCAGCGAGCGGTACGGTCGGCGAATATCTGATGGCTGCCCTCTTGATGACTCTCTTTATCACCGCTTCCCTATGGGGGTATTTGAAGCTATTCAAACGCTTCTCTCTTTCCTCTACTAATCGTTCTCCTTTAGCGTTGATTCCTTTCCTCCTTTTGGGGGGCATACTCTTCGTGGTGATTCGAGGCGGGGTGGGCGTTTCGACGATGAATGCGGGGCGTTGTTATTTCAGTACCCATCTTTTCTTGAATCATGCCGCCATCAATCCTACTTGGAATTTCTTGGATGCTTGTTGCAGCGACAAACGGCTTGATAACCAGTATCGTTTTATGTCTGACGAAGAGGCGCACGTCTGTTGTGCCTCGCTTCTTCCTATTAAGGGCGATTCCACGACGACGACTCTGCTGAATTGCGAGCGACCAAATATCATCTTCATCATCATGGAGGGTATCGGTTCGAATGTGATCGAGACGTTCGATGGCGAAAAAGGGGTGGCGCCGAATCTGAATCGTCTGATGGAGGAGGGGCTTCTCTTCACCCGCTTCTATGCGAATAGTTTCCGTACCGATCGTGGTTTGGTATCGATTTTAAGCGGCTATCCCGCACAACCGACCTTCTCTGTCATGAAGTTTCCTGAGAAGACGCAGAACTTGTCTAAAATACCTCTTTCTCTAAAGAACGAAGGCTACCATTTGGCTTTCTATTATGGAGGTGATGATAATTTTACTAATCTACACTCTTATCTCGTCACCTCAGGTTTTGAAAAGATTATATCAGAGAAGGATTTCGACCTTTCGGAGATGTCCACCAAGTGGGGCGCTTATGATCATGTGGTTTTAGGCAGAGCTTTCGACGATATAAAGGCGGAGAAAGAACGTCCTTTCTTTAAGGCGATATTGACGCTTAATAGCCACGAACCTTTCGATGTGCCGATGAAACGTTTGGAACAACCTTATCTGAACTCTGTCGCCTATGCGGATAGTTGCATCGGTGATTTTGTGGAGAAGGTGCGCCGCTCTGAGGTGTGGGACAATACTTTGCTTGTGCTTTTGCCCGACCACGCTTACCGTTATCCGTCGGATTTGTCCAGCACTTGCGTGAGACGTCACGAAATACCGATGTTATGGCTGGGTGGAGCGCTGAAGAGTCAGCCGATGCGTGTCGACACGATTTGCTCGCAGATGGATTTGGCGGCGACGTTGCTTTCTCAGTTGCGGATAAATTGCGACGATTTCTTATTCAGCAAGAATATATTCGGCAAGGATACTCCTAAATTCGCCTATTACGCTTTCCCTGACGGCTTCGGCTTCTTGGACGAACGAGGGGTCGCTATATATGACAATGCGGCGCAGAAGCCTTTTGTCGGTGGTGGAGTTGTGCACTTTTTCGCCTCCCGGCAATGCTGATAGGGCTGAAATGTAGATGTGGAATATCCTGCTGTGGTCAATGTCCGGAGTGAGTCCCGGGTCAAGCGCGTGTATGCCTTCCATGAAGAGGATGTCACGGTCGCCGAGCTTCATCCTGCGCTTCTCCTCGAATACGGTGTTGCCGGCCTTGAAGTCGTATCTCGGGATGACGACTTCCTTCCCGGAAAGCAGGTCGTTGAGGTTGGAGTTGAGCAGGTCTATGTTCATGGCACCGAGGCACTCGAAGTCATATTCCCCGTTCTCGTCCTTCGGAGTCTCTTCGCGCGGTACGAAATAGTTGTCAAGTTCGATCACCTTCGGACTGAGGCCGAGCACGCGGCATTGCTGCGCGATGCGCAGCGATGAGGATGTCTTGCCGCTTGAAGAAGGCCCGGACATCATCACGATGCGCGCCTTGTCGCTGCGCCAGTATATCTGGTTGGCCACTTCCGCGTACTTGCGTTCCTGGCGGGCTTCGCAGAGGTTGATGAGTTCGATGGCCCTGCCATCCGCCAGAATGTCATTCACTTTCTGGAGAGAATCGACTCCTACAGCCGAGCACCAGTCGGCATATTCCTGTCTTGCGGCTTCAATCTTGGTCATAATACTTCCTTTAAATATTTTCCTGTGACGGAGTCCGGATTGTCGGCGAGCTGCTCCGGAGTGCCCCGGGCGACAATCCTGCCGCCTCTGGCTCCTCCTTCCGGACCCATGTCCATTATGTAGTCGACACTTTTCAGTATGTCGAGGTTGTGTTCTATTATGATGACGGTGTTACCCTGGTCCACGAGCTTCTGCAGGACGTCGAGCAGTATCTTGATGTCTTCGAAATGCAGTC
>CALCUH010000088.1 GCA_937907165.1 uncultured Bacteroidales bacterium
ATCGTCTTGAGCATTACAGATGTTGAAGTCAAACCGTCAGCATCAAAATCACCATAGACTAATATTTTTTCACCATTATCTATTGCTTTTGATATTCTTTCAAGTGCTTTTTCCAAATCTGTGAAATTATCATATTTTGATTTGTTATCTGGAAGACCGATACAAGTAAGTGGAATAGGGCATGTAAAATCTCCAAAGCTAAAGGACATCGCCCCCGAAGGGGAGATTAATCAAGATACTTACGACATATTTCTTGGCGTTCTGTCTTGGGATAAAGACAAGATAATTTTGTACGATGAAAAAATGCAATACCACGGAGTGGACAAGCTGAAAAATGAAGGCTTGTCTGCTTTTGATGTTATGACGCTTCTTCCACAAACACGGGAGCTATGTGGTTTTGCACTTTCTTTTTTTATCGAAGAAAGCGTTGCGTGGGATCAAAGCAAGCGAGCGTATGTAATTTTTTACAAAAACGCCGATGATACAGTTAAAGAAGTCGGATTGATAAACAAGAGCAACTTTGACTACGTCCGTAAATTGCTATTGCAACTGAATTATATTGGCCTTGATGAGGATGAAGCTCCGGTACGACATTCCTCCGATGCCTCGAAAGATGCGTGGGATCGTGTTCAAGATTATTTAGCTAATCAGGCCAAAACATCCAGCAAAGAAGATAAAAAGGAATATCATCTTGGAAATATTATTTCAAAATTATGCGCAGCGCACCCTTCATATAACCTTTTTAATGTATATGAATTAACCATTTTTCAATTATACGACTCATTTTTCCAGCTTGGTTATATTAGAAGTTCAAACTTAAGTGAAAGAATTTTTAGTAACCACGGTGGAGAGAAGTTTAAATTTGAAGAGTGGCTAAAACCAATAATCAAAGAACAATAAAAGGAGATAGTTATAATGGCAATTACTGCTACTACTAAAATTGCTAATCGCTATGGTCTAAATCTTGTGTTCCATAAGATTGGTACCACTGGCACTTCTGGCGACGTGACAATCGATTTTGCTAATGAAGTCAGTCTTGAAGTTACCGGCGATGCCGTTTATGCAACTGGTGAGCAGGGACACAAGAGACTCATCGGATTTAACAATCCTCTTGAGGGATCAATGACGATTTCAACTCAGATTATTACCCCTGCCCTTATGAAACTTATTACTGCGGATACCACTACTACCGTAGGGTCCAGCACGTTTAAGTCTCGCTCGGACATGGCGTATTACCAAATTACCGGCACTACGGTATGGAAAGACGAGTCAGGTGTAACATACTCGGAAACAATGACCGTATATAAGGCGCTTATTCGTCCGAACTACAGCGCGAGCTACACCGGTGATGGCGACCCACATAGCATTGACGTGAATGTCGAGCTTCTGGAAGATGAAACTAACGGAATGGTTTCGTTTGTTCAGGCGCAGGCTTAATTGAAAGGATGTGAAGACTAATGGCACTTGCAGCCACAACAAAGATTGCTAATCGATACGGTCTTGATCTTGTTTTTCACAACATTGCAGATGGAACCGATACCACTGGCGATATCACAATAGACTTCGCAAACGAAGTTAGTATCGAAGTAACCGGAGACGCTGTTTATGCAACTGGCGGACAGGGGCATAAGAGACTTATTGGGTTTAACAATCCATTAGAAGGCTCTATGACTATTTCGACTCAGATTATTACGCCATCGCTTATGCAACTCATCACGGCTGATGCTGAAAGCGATACTGGAACGGCCGTATTTAAGAGCCGTTCCGATATGTCTTATTATAAGGTTACCGGAACGACCGTTTGGAAAGACGAAAATGGCGTTACTTATGATGAGACAATTACCGCGTATAAGTGCATTGTTCGTCCGAACTACAGCGCGAGTTACACCGGTGATGGTGACCCCCATAGCATCGACGTCAACGTTGAGCTTCTCGAGGACGATACTGAGGGTATGATTTCGTTTACTCATGCCGATCAGACACCTCCAGAACCCGACCCTGAAGACGGGCCTTAATTACAAGAAGGCGGTTTAATATAGGCTGCCGAAAGGCAGCCTTTCTTTTATTATGGAAGATATATTTTTGACAATTGATAATAGTGTTCTAGATGAATACAACAAATATTACTTTTCAATACATACAAAAGCAAAAAACGTACCAATAAAACAACCATATCATCCATCTATTAATGAGTGGATGATTATGAAACGTCCGATGATGAACTGTCTAAAGGGCAAGTGGAAGGATTTTATATCTTGGTTCGTTTGTTCTAAAGGTTACTCTAACCTGCACATACAAGAATGTGAGCTCGAATTTATTACATACTACGGGAATAATAGAACACACGACGTTGATAACACTACACCAAAATTTATTATTGACGGACTCGTCGTCGGAGGTATGTTGGAGAGCGATGACATGAACCACGTTAAAAAGCTCATTTTATCTTGCGGAGAAAATGACGGATTTCCGAGGACCGAGATAATCGTTAGTAAAATAAAAAAATAAAAAAAGAGGATTTAAAGGATGAAAAAGAATAACGTTTCGATGAAAACGATTATGGCAGAAAGCGAATACGTTCCGTGCGAGGAAAGGCATTTATTTAACAGCACGATTGTAATAAAGAAATTTATTAGTCTCAAGGATAGAACAAATCTTATTGAGGAATTTTCTGAGATTGTTTTTCCGTCAACGGGCGTTGGATTTTCTGGCTATAGATGCAACGCAGAAGGGTTTGCTATTAAGTACCTTCTTGTAAAGTATTTCACAAATATTGATTTGTCTAATAAACCGGAAGAGATTAATAGTTTTCTAGCTAGCGTCGACATCATAGACACAATTGTTGATGTAGTTGGTAAAAACTATTACAACGAACTAATCGCAGACTTAATGAAATATTCTGAAAATAAAAAGCAGAACATAAGAGTGTGCGAATCAATTAAAGAAGTTCTGAATCAGCTACAATCAACTCTGCAAAACGGTATCAAGATGGATGATGGGAGCGTAATATCGATTAGCCAATATGTAGATAACCTTCTAAATGCGTTGGACCTTGTTCAAGCAAAAGCGGAAGATGCGGACATTCAGGAGAACGTTTGATTATTAAAGCGCGAGCAGACATCGCGCGGAGGGGCAATGACAACACTGGAATATGTTTTTTTTGTTGCTAATGGAGTAAATGTTATTCTTACGACAATGATATTAGCAATAAAACCGTTTAGATTATGGCTATTTGGTTTAAGAGCAGACAAAAACGCAAAAGACGACGCGATGCGGTGCTTACTTAGAAGCGAAATCGTAAAATGCTATTATAAAAATCAGAGACAAAAAAGCATTCATTCATATGAATTTGAGAACATTTCGTTCTTATATAAGGCTTATAAAGCGCTTGGCGGCAACTCGTTTATTGACAAAATATGGAACGAGATACAAGAATGGTCGATAGAATAAATGTATGAAGACATTATCAAGAGATACGAAGAATATGAAAAAGAAGCTATGTTAAATGCCATTAATGATTTTTTCCTACAAGAATTTAGTCCAAAAGCAAGGGAAATGTTTAATAGTGTTGTAGATACTTTTTATAATGGCTTTAACAATGGAAAATCTCCAAAAGTTTACAAAAGAAAGGGCAATCCCGCTTCACAAACAGGTGGATTATATGACGTTTTACAAATTTCTTTTGACAAAAGCAAAAAACAATTGAATGTATTTTTTGACGAAACAAAATTAAGTTTTAGAAATGGTTATTCTGGGGAAGACGGACTTTATACGCAGGTATTTCGTCTTGGCTGGCACGGAGGAGCGGCTAAGGGCGATTATACATTGCACAAGACATCGAGCGGAGCTATAAAAACAAAAACTCCTCACCCAAGCGTCGGTGTTCCATATTACAGGAATGCAAGTACACATTTTTTGTCGTGGGGGCGAAAGGCAGAAATCGCAAAAATACCTCCTTTGATCGACTTTACGCAACGGCTAAATTATTATGTCGAAACAGAAGGCAAGTTGTGGATTCAAGACAGATTCGATGAGTATATGCGCAATTTTAAAATCGTAATATAAGAGAAGAGGTGATACGATGGCAGATTCAATGTCATTTAATTTTCAACTTAATTCTGGATTATCTGCGCTTCGAGATGTTGTCACGGCGTTGAACCGAATAATGCAAGGAACAAATATTCAGGATTACTTAAAAGACACAAACGATTTGATAAACGACATGACATCTGCATACAGCCGTTTCTCAAAGGTAATGAGCCAAACAAATGCGGAGGCTCTGACAAAGGTTTACAATGCTCTGACCGGGATTGGCGTCAACTTTAATGAATACTTTGAAAACTTTGATAGTATGTTGTCGACACTATCTAGAGCTAGAGAAATGGCCGGGGCGGTTGGAAGAGAATACGATCCTGAAGTATTCAAAGGTGCTCTCGGAAGCCTCCAGATGTTACAAGGTCTTGGGCTTCGGACAGAGGAATTGTTTTCAAGACTGGGATCTTCTGGAGACATTGATG
>CALCUH010000089.1 GCA_937907165.1 uncultured Bacteroidales bacterium
TGATCTTCTACAAAGATAGTAATCATAAGGCTTCGCAGACTTTTTATCCTAAAAATTGTCCTTTAGGCCGAAATGTTTAACCCCATAAAAAGTTTAGCGGACAGTAATATAAAAAAATCCGCAACGTCTAAGACATTGCGGATTCTTTGATAAGCGCAGACTCATTTCAGTTTAATATATACTTTGCTATTCGCCGGCAAATCCACTTTGTCTTTCCGCTGCCATTTCTCCACAACTTTCTTGCCGTCATCTAAAATATCACGTCCGATTCCAATAACACTATTAGAAGAAGTAACTTTATATCGGGATTCGGAAACTGCCGTTTCACCCGACTTTCTTGCCACATCACTCACCAGATTCTCACCCGTATACATACCCTTTTCCCCATCGGTCCCATAAATGGTTCCATGGAAAGGAAGGAGATCTCCATTATAATTGATGCTCTCCGTTGTGATATCCACTCGTGTATCCCCGAACGAAACGGTACCGATGACACATGTGTTCTTAGGGATTTTCACACCGTCAATCACCACATCCTCCAAAAGCCTCAACTTCACTTGACTGGAAGAACGGACACCCTTCTGCTCGCCATGGATGACTGCCGAGATGGTGTTTTTTTCTCGGCTTTTCTGTTGCGAACCAATGCCAATAAAACCACTCTGACTATTGTTTGCCACTATTCGATCCTCCACATTCTCTTTCTCCTCTTTCTTCTTCAATCCTAACAACAAGGAATCTTTTTTAGTGCCCAATCCATTTCTCACCCGGCGCATCGCATCTTCCCTTCTTGTGCGACGTATCTCCATATCCAACGAATCGACGGAACTACGGTGCTTCCCCGCCCTTGCGGAGGTGGCAGGAACACGCTGGGACTGAGAAGGCTTTTCCTCCTCTACCCGCTCTTCCGCTTCTTGCACAGGTTCGTCATCCTCTATCTTAGATAATAAGGCGTCCACGTCTATCTTCTCTGCGGTGTCCTTCACAGGTGCGCTCAACGAATTGAGCATGTCGAACGATGAACTCTGAGCCAATTGACGGCTCCGTTCACGGTTAACGCGCGATTGCTCCCGATGCACCGCATCCAACTTACCCGTCGACGCATACTCGTCATCAGGATCTGGAATCTCCATGTTTAATCCGCTAGACTGCTCTTCGGCATCCGCCACGTTGGTTTCATTCACTGAGCCACCGAGGATAAAATAGATAGCCACAACCGTTAGGAACACGAAGATACCGCCCACTTGTAGCATGCCCTTCTGCTTATCTCTACTACTTTTTTGTTCTTTCATCGTCCACAAATCATTTAAAATACAATTCTTTGTCCTCTTCCGCAGACCCTTTTACGGAATCTTTCATTGCTTTAGTGGAATCCAAATCGATAACCGACAAATCCTTTTCGTCCACTTGACTCCAGTTGAATACAGAATCCATCACGATATCCTTCGCTGTCGGCGCATCATCAGGACGTAAAACGAATGACCGGAAGAAATTGAACAACAAGACAAACAACAGCAGACCGAAAACGATGAAGAACCAGAGTTTCCGTTTTCCCACCTCCATAGCGTTCAGTTTCTTCTCCGCACTATCACCCAACACGTGAGCTTTCGTTTTGAAATACTCATTGAGGGCCTCTCGACCGTTCTTCTCTTTCTCCGAGGAATTAACGTTTTCAGGCATCTCCTCCCCGCTCTTTTTCAAATCCTCATCCATACACTTATTCATTAATCGACACAGAATCAGTCTCCTCCGATTTCAGTTCGGGAGTGAAAGGGTTCCTCTCCGCCACACCGATTTCATCATGACTTACGACCTTCCAGTCCACCACATAGAAACCCTGCGGATCCATCTCGTTTCTTTCACAGGATTGCAGGAAACACTCCGTGACTAAGTTTTTAAAAATAATCTTATCGCTAAAAACTTGGGACGTCTTGCCGAAAAGACGAGCCCTATACTCATACGAAGAGTCAACGTCAATCAAGACGCTGTCGCAAATGAACTCAGTGGAGACACCGTTCGCCACCAATGAGTTGTAGAAACCGCTCTCTTTCTGGGAGTTGCAGTAACTTTTCACACTATTATCCGCAAAATACTCAGCCGACTCCACGCTCTCCCTAATATAATCCGCATCAAGAGAAAGAATAAACAGCAGTTCATGCAGACGTTTCACGCTCGCCTCCGCCTCCGCGACGCGATTGACCGACACATTTTCGGCAAGGGCAAGTTTCAATGTATTGCGACTATCGACCACATAGACCGTATTCCTACCTTCATCAGCCGAAGAGAATACGGTTTTAAGGACAAATATGGTCACGCCCGTTATGACGACGGTGAGCACCACCATCAAAAATTTCACCAGACGGAAGATTCCCGGGATATCATTTCTCTCCATCAGTATAAAGATTTAAGTTCAGTATCCTTGTTGCTAATCACGTTCACATTCTCTATCAAGAAACCGTTGGGCGTCGCCTCCGATCGCGGACAATTCCTTAACTCACAGGAGGTGATGAGTTCGCGAACAGTAGTGGATGAATGACGCACGATGGAAGTCTTCCCATACATCACCGCCCCATAAGGATAACGCGAAAAATCAGTCACAATGCTATCACACTTATATTGGCAAATTATCTCAGCCTCAACGATTTGGCGGTAAAAACCATTCGCAGTCATATTCTCATACATCTGATAGGCGGAATTGTCAGCCATAGCCAACGCCCTTTCCACGTTATATCGTATAGACGCATTATCAGGATATAAGCAAAAAAACAACTGATGGAAACGCTCAACAGAAGCTTTCGCCTCCACCAACCTATTGTCCGTCGTATTTTGGTTCAAAGCACACATGACAGACTCCTCTCCCTGAAGCGCATAAACCTTTTCCTCCTGCTTGCTTTTGAACTGATAGGAAAAAACAAACGCACACGACACAACCGTCAAATTGGAAAGCACCAATAAGATGATGAATAAACGCACATGAGAGAAAGCGCTCTCTATATTAGTCAAAGACTTCAGCATTGTTCAAATTTATTTAAAAAATTTTCTTAACCTGTTTCCAAGCAAATTTCATACCCTGTTTGGTCGGTTCCCGACCCCAACTCAGCGCTGCCATAGCCTTGCCTCTTACCTCGCCCGTCATACCACCAGACCCCGCACTTTCCACCACATAATTCGCAATGGAAGGAATCGCCAAAAACGCAAGAGCGGATGCGACAGAGACAAGCAAGAAATAACCGAATCCGAGTTCCGCATCCGTACCCAAACTCGCCGAGACAGAACGATAGATGCAGAGAATGGCGAAACAAACGATATTGATACAAGGCGCATAAAGGCTCACCACAATGTACCTTCCCATCCAATTGGAGATAGCCCCCGAAAAATAGGGAATCAAAGAAAGCGCAAGCGCAAAAGGACCAAGATATATCAATATCAGTTTAGTCACAAAAGCGACCATTAAAATACCTATTCCAGCAATAAGAGCTATTACGGAAAGTATACTAGTTATTGAATGCATCACCGCCTCCTCTATTTTCTCCGTTATTCCCCATGATGACTTACTTTCTTTGTCATTCTCGTTCAACAAAGAGTCATTTCCCTTATTACTTTCCACATTGGTGGCCACACTCCCCTTATTCTCTTCATTCTTTTCATTCTCTTTTATCTGTCGGAAAAGTTTGTTCAAATTATTGGCGACCTCCCCTTCATTATTTTGTGCATACTTACTGACCAACGCTCTAGTCGGGATGTCAATCCAACCACACACAACATCCAACGCACCCACAAAAGTGGTAAAATTAACAATCAGCAATCCGATTGCAAAAGGACGGAACAAAGCATAGATATTAAGCGATTCGCCCTTACACCAACTCTGCCAAACAATATTTCCGATATAAAACAGAGAAAAAAGTCCACAAAGTAAAATTGCGACACTGGAAACATCCCCAACCTCAGAAATACAAACCTTCATCAAAGAATTCAATCTATCTGAAAATGCCGGGATGGATTCGAAACACATCAAACTAACATCCTGATTCAATAAATACCCCATAATTCTCCTTCGATTATTTATCCTTTTTCTCCGTTATACGACATTCCGAGGGGCAATATTGATTATACAAACAAAGCATACCATCAATCACCCGCTTACGCTCCTTCACCTTCTGATTCGCATGATATTTCAGCAATTCCAGTTTCTCGTCCAAAGCATCAATCTTAACTCCGATGTTTTCTATCAACTGAATACGTTCGAATGAACTCAGACCAGCATCTCCCTCGCTAGTGAACTCACCAATGATTGTCTTCGCCTCCTCATAGACCTCCGAAGACTCTTTAACAATCAGATTGGCATTATAAGCAATATTATTCCTTTCCGAAGCACTCATATAATCGCAATCCCTCAGCTGCCTATAAAACAACACATAACTATCTTTCAGATGATTCACCTTGTCAATCAACGACACAACCGAGCGCGCGTTTTTCACCCATTTCATACACTTTTTGTATTTCTCCGCACCCTCTTTCATCATCTTGGATTGTTCCAACATCTCCTTCATCTGCTCCATCAACGTGATTTTTTGGTCAGAAGCGGAAGCCATCTCCTCGCAGAAATTGGAAGCGGTCTGAGCAATCGCCACAGGATCTTCCACAATCATCGCCCCCTGCGCCATAGACTTTTCCAACGGGAAGCATAGCAGACAGAAAGTAATGAAAATAAAACATTTACTATTCATCTCAATTGTTTTTACTATGAACACGAATATATTTCTCAATTCCCCTACGCATCGATCCGCCCTCCTCTTCCATATAACGGAGGACCTCACCTTTCTCTTCCTTCGTAGTGGAAAACGTCAGATACTCCTCCGGAGAGACCTCCACCCCATAAACAGCGGAAAAGGCAGAGTTAAAGGAGATGAACACCTCCTTGTATTTGGAGCGGTAATCACTTTTCTGCACATCCTTATTAATGGATAAGACCAAAGCCTTCTCCTTTTCCGAAAGTGCCAAAGTAGACTGAATCTCCTCAAAACGATTCAAAAATTTGCTTTGATCCAGCAATATCTTCTCATCAGCATTATTGATGATGGCATCCTTGATGATTTCATTGCCTATAATATCACCCACCTCCTGGGTCACCACAATCACCTCACCATTGTGCTTACGCACCGTCTTATACAAATATTTGATGAACTCCGCCGTTCCGCTTTTAGAAATTGCCTTCCACGCCTCCTCGATAAGAATCACTTTCCTCTCATTCGGCTGCAGCCGACGCATCTTAGCGATATAAGTATCCATCAAGACAATCGTCACGACAGGGAACAAAACCTTATGATCCTTGATATTATCCAACTCGAAAACGACAAAGCGATTATGGAGCAAATCTAAGTTTTCCTCGGAATTCAACAAATATTCATACTTTCCTCCTTTTGCGTAAGGAGCCAGCACTTGAATCAAATTGTCGATATCGAAATTTTCAATCCTGACAGCTTTTTTCTGAATGATTTCCTTGAACTGTTTAGACAGAAAAGCGTAAAAAGAATTGAAGCAAGGGAAAATCTCCCTATGCGCCTTAATAATCTCAACATAGAGATTCAAAGCGGTTTCAATATGCGTCTCCTCCGCCTTAGAAATCTCTTCATGCTCATTTTTCCATAAGACACATATCAACGAAAGAAGCTGAACCATTTTCTCCTCGGTATAGAGATAATCCTCCACATAGAAAGGATTGAATGAGATAGGCTTGTCTTCTTTAAAAGTGAAATAAGCTCCATCCCTATTACAAGTCCGTTCTTGTATCAATTTGCATAATCCGAGATAAGAATCACCCACATCCACAATCACCACATGTTCCCCCTGCTCATACTTCTGAGCCATCATCACATTCGTGAAAAAGGATTTACCCGAGCCAGAAGGCCCCAAAATGAACTTATTCTTTGCGCTCGCCCATCCTCGACGCACAGGCTCGTCGCTGACATCAATCCGCACAGGCATTCCGCTGATACGGTCAGTCAGTTTCAAACCATGGCCGTCCGCTCCGGTCACATCCCTATAATTGCTTTCCAAATTGAAGAAACAAATACTTGGAGCGATGAAGGTCAAGAACTTCATCTCTGAAGGATAGTCAGATGCGGCGCCTGGAATGCCAGCCCAAAATATATGAGGAACAATAACCTCCGTCTTAGCGACCTGACAATCTAGATTGGAGAGCACGCCACCGACCTGAGAATTCTTATCCAATAATTTCGTATAGGAAGAATCCCAGACCAAAATATTAAACGCAGCATGGACACTATGCTCTTTCAATACTTGCGCCTCATTCAGATATTCATCGTTGAACTCCTTATTGACAGCATTCTCACGAGAAATAGCGGATAGGGACTCCATCTTCCTACCCTGTTTTTCCAATTCACGCAAATTGTCATTAGAGTCATCGATGAAGATATATTGGTTGTAAATATGATCATACGGCAACTTCAAGCACAACTCGTAAGAGAAACAGTCCGCCAAAGTAGACACATCAGTAGAAAGTTTCTCATTCCGTTTACTCGTGGAGACCACATTCGGCAAATCCGTAAGTTCACCTAAGGAGAAACACGAAACGTATTTGTCCCCCACCATCAGATCGTCCTCATTGACATGCAAATCATACAAGATTTCACCCTCACCCGTGTAGTTAAGCGTAAGGTATTGCTCAATGATTCCAAAACGCTTCTCTGTACCAATCACCTCGTCCTCCGACAATTCACGGCAAGAGAAACCACCAGACTCCAAAATCTTCACCATCTGCCCGACACTATCGTTAAACGAATCGATACGCGCAGGATCAATGGACTCCTGCGGAACGACACGATTCCGCAGAATCGAATTTCCAGCAGACGTAGTCTTTAGACCATTTTTAGTGGATAGAGTAACAAATAAGAAACATCTATGAGCCAAGACAGGACGGCCAGAGAAGTGACGGGAAGAAGCCTGTTGTAAAAAGCTATCCGAAAAAGGTACATCCTCAAAAACCGACTCTGTGAAAACATCCTGTTTATGCACGATGGAATAATTGGGGAGCGAACGCACCGCACGGCACCAGCACTCGTTCATCGCATCGATTTCAACATCCGATGACGTGTAGACCTGAGGCAACGTCAACTCAAAAAGACGGGTAATATCACCCGTCTTGGAAACTAACAAACCATCCTCATATGACAATAAAGGGAAACACTTCTCGATTTGGTTCGACTTCACATTGAAATTCATTTTGCGACCTTTCCTTTTCGAATTAGTTTACCGACACGTTTCATTTGAATTCTTTTCGGACACGCATTTTGCGCCATCCTTTTAGAAAAACCATTCGCCCCGAACTTATTATTCAGATAATACGTAATGAAATAGGAGAGTCCAGCAATCAGCAAAGCGACTGGTATCGCAATCCAATTACTAAGAAAATGGAGAGAGAAATAGGCAACAATCGCAAGGAGCAGGCCTCCCACAAAATAAAAAATGTAGGACTCCTTCAATCCGTAAAAATCCAAAGGACGATTGACTCCCTTATTGATTTTATATTCCATAATTATCTACTTTTCCAATATGGGTCTTCCTATTTAATTACATTAACTTATCCGACAAAAACCGATTTTATGAGGGTGACTACCACAGCCACAAAAATCAAAGAACCGAACCACCCCACAGCAACCTTTGTCGTATCAGGGTCTCCACTACTCCACTTAGAATAGACTTTAAACGCACCGACCAACGCCATGATGGCACAAATAGCATAGAAAATACCACAAGCGACATCGAAATAACTTTTTACGTCAGTCTCTACTTGTTCAAGAGCCTTTTTACAATCATTTGCGGCAAAAGCCATCGCAATATTTCCTAAGAATAATGCTGTTGTTAAAATTTTACGTTTCATATTATTAAAGTTTAATTGTGTAATATTTACATGCAAATATATAAATATTTTTCCATCAACAAATATATTTATGTAAAAAAAACACAAATATTTCCAATAAATTTTCTAAAGCAACATTTCGGTCGCATTCGGAATTGATAGACATATATAAATATTACACATTTCTTCTAAACCATTGTTATCATTAATAAAAACCTAATAATCATTCCGTACCCACAATAGGCAAGCACATTCAAGTCAATAAATAGGGCAAGTATAAGCACTCGGCAATCCACAACATATCGATTGTCAAAAACGCAGCAAAATTAGCATAAAAAACCATTTCACACAAAAGGAAATGATATTGTATATTATACGCAACAATTCATAAAGAATTATTTTTATCTTTGCTATTACAATTATATATACAGCAAGCTGTCTCTTATTATGATCGACTTATCAACCGGAGTTTTTACCATAGATGCCAATAGGAATTTAGGAATCAAGCCATTCCTAACAAAAGAAGAATTACTCTTGTCCGATTTATCCGCCTACGGATACAAAGAGGACTTGAGCAAAAGTAAATACATATTCCTTTCTTCCCTAACAATCGACGGATTTCCTATGACCATGGAGATACATATCGGGCGCAAGAATTACATCGATGAAATAATTCTCCGAACGCAGGAAGCATCCAAACAATGGATCCAAGAAGAAGATCTCATTGGCAACGCCTATGAGATAAAACAAAAACACGACGAATTCCTCATGAAGCAAACTGGGCTTGGGAAAGATTTTTTCGACAAGGGGAAAGATTTCCGGCTTGAAACAAATTGGGGCAGTATAAGTTCCATCATCGACATGACTTCCGAACAAGACATCCACATTTCGATACGTTATAGGAATTTGACCGATGAAGAGAAAAATAAATACTTAATATTAGGAAAGAACTATCTGAATGCAAAAAAATGACAATATCAGACATTCCGCTTCCGAGCGTCAAGGCGGGGATAAATATCCCGGCATCGACTCGTACGCTTTCACAACATTAAAGCGTGGAACAAAGATTTGCACACTAGTGGCTTATTACGAAAACGGTCACATGAAACCCTGCGAATTCTATTTTCCCGAAAAAGCGCTATCCGAAGTAGGATATAACTGTATTCGTCTTAGTCAAGGTCTGCAAATCCGCCCTTGGAGAAACCCGGAAACCAACACCTACTCTTACAGAAATAGAGTTGCAACCTTTAGCGTCAAAGAGGATTTTGAAGTAGAATTTAGCCCTCACGCCTTAGAAAATCGTTCCTACGGGCAAGGTGGGATAGCACAATACCACATCAGCCAAAATGACGCAGAGAAATACCTGATCAAAGAACCCGAAGACACCATCTTGCCTGACGGACAAATCAGCGAGGATGAATACGAGCGAATCATGGAGAAACACCAACAGCTCCTTATCAAACGCAATCTTTTCAGCCACCTGAAAGCTAAGTCAGATGCCATGGATATCATGCAAAACACAACAGACAAAGCCAAAGGGGAAAAAGCGAAAGAAAACATTGAGACGCTGAACCGCCATATAGAGAATCTGATCGTGGACCTCGCCATCTCCCAAGAGAAAATCGGTGACGTCATTTCGGAGAAATACGACAACCTAATATCTCAAATCGCCAACGAACTAGAAATCAGAGAGAAAGAAGACACATTGTTCATCTGCAACGTAAAAACAAGCCGTGAGATAGAGGTAACCGCTCAACAAATCGATCATCTCACAGACAACTGGATCATGTTTGCGCCCACAAAAGACGAAAGCGTCAACATAGCAGAAAACATCACCCGCAAAATGGACAACTACGAACAAGCCATATCGGACGGAACAAAACCCGAAATTGATGTGCCGCAACAAAAACTATCCGATATTCTGCATGTCAACCGTCTTAACGAAGAAGCCAAGAACACAATGAGTCAAAACGCCCCCAAAGAAATGGACTTTCGAAAGATAACCACACTCTCCATGCGGACACAAAGCGGTCACAGTATACAAGTACCCTTAGAAAAAATATTCACACAAAAGTCCATAACGGAGCTCCATAACGTACGGAATGGAACTTTCACACCTCTACTACAGCTTCAGAACAATGGAAGCGCTAAACTACTCCTTCTAGGGAACAAAGCTCAACTCTTCCTCTCCCAAACCAAAGAACAGCTTGCACAAACTTTAGATTCTTTAAACATAGGTTCTCCGCAACGTCAAGAACTTCTCGCCGGCAAGGAACTACGAATAGACTCTACTTATTATAAATTAGACCAAGATCTAAATTGCCTGATTCCTCAGTTCCATACTATCAATTCATCCACACGGAAGAATGTCACACAAACAAAACCCAGCCAAAATCCAAACAAAAAGATTCCTTTTTAAACATTAGTCCCCCAACCTAAACCATTACATAAAACAGAATTTTAGCACAAGACTCCCTTGTCATTACCACAAACAGAGAAATATATTCCAATAGAATTAATACTTCATCCCATCATTTCATCATATTAGAGAAATCAAATTCTGACAAAATGGATTTCGTCTCATCATTACTCGCATCAAGTTCATGCTTAGGTTCCGTTGACACAACATCAGCTTCTTTCCCGACCGGTTCTACCACAGAAGACCGATTAGGGGCTTGCGCCCAGTCATCCACATTCTGAGAACCGCCTCCCAATAATTCATCCATTGAACGTCTGATCTCTTCATCCCTCTTAGAAAAATCCGCATGCGTGTCACCTGGAAGAAAAGCGTCGACTACCCTTTCTCGCTGATTACAAACATCGTTTCCGACATTGTTTTTGACATTTTGCTTATAATCAATCAAATTCTCCCAGTCATTGGAAAGAGACTGAGATTTCTCTTCAGACCGAAACGAATTCGCTTTCCCCGAAAAAGAGAGACGAGAACGCACCTCTCCATGCGGAATAGAAGCCTCTCGCATCTTACGCATCTCACTCTTGGTTTTCTTTTCTGAATTCTCCTTTACAAACCTAAAGTAAAGGAACACAACTAATTCATAGAGACAAAGAACAATGAAGCAAACTAAAATAAATCTCATAGTACAAAAAGAGGGTACTCCTCATCATTAAATTAACAAACACGGGGAACATTCACCACCCATGCCCCTTCCCCACCAGAGTCATGATATTTTTCGCAAATTTAAAAAATAATCATAAGAAAGCATAAAAGGGGGAAGATTGCGCGTCGCAGGCAGACTCGTTTTCCCCTAAAAAAACATCCACTGCGTAAAAATTCCCCCCTCGGAGATTAGAAAAACTCAAATAAGTGTGCTATTTTTGCACCATAAGGGTAACGGGAGATTACGAGCCTTGGGGGCTATTGTCCGAAACAAACGGACATGGAATTGCAAAAGATGCTATAACGGGTCCGGCAGTCATGCCATGAAACACAACGAAATCACAGCATGGAACCCGTCTAAAGTTATCACTATCTATCGAGTTAGACTAAGATATAGCCAAACACGCCCGACGTAGGTCCGTCATTCCCAATCGACTTATTAAATTAATATTCAGACGGATATGAAGAGAAAAATATATTTCACCCTATTGCTTCTGCTCTCTTTACTCGCGGCAAACGCCCAGACGTGGAACCTCGTGTGGAGAGAAGACTTCGGCGTGGCGGAGGATTCCATCATCAGAGACTTCGCCGACCCGAACATGGACGTGCCTAACCACAAATTCGGAGAATGCGCAAAAATCGACGACGGATTCTACGGTATCGCCAACAGCTCATGGTGGGCGTTCAACCGCTCTAAAACCGTCTGCCCGACCTTCTCACCCGCCTCCTACTTCGTACCCGGAAGAGACCATACCGGCAATAAGAACGGCGCCATGCTCATCGTCAACATCGATGGCATCCCGGGCGACATCGTCTACGAACAGGAGATGAAATTCGACGTCTGCGCAAACCACAAATATAGATTCACCATCTTCGCCGCCAGCGTGTCATTCTCCAGCAACCCCGTGTTGTCTAACCTCACTCTGAACATCGTCAATGTCAAAGACCCTAACAACCCAATCGTCATGGAGTCTGAAGACACGGGAAACATTCCGATCTGGAAAGCGGAAAGCCCGTCCAACTACAACGGAGACGGCTCGCACACCCACGACGAGAAGACTTGGTCGGAATATTCCATCGAATTCACGGTGCAAGAAGGAGACATTCTTAAACTGCAAGTTCTGAACAACCACGTCGCCAATAACTCCGTGTCCGGCAACGATTTCGCTCTCGACGACATCTCCCTCTACCGCTACGACTCGGACTCCATTCCAGAGCCCAAACTCGACACCAAAGCAGTCCAGCTCGCAAGCGGTTCCAACTGCGCGGAGGGTATCGCCATCTACATCCAAGACCCGAAACTGGACGTCTGGAAAAAAATCAATGACTTCACTTATTACCTCTGGCAGAGCTCCACGGATAACGGATACACATGGAAGAATTTAACTGGCGGCATCGACAAGACCGCCATCGACTGGACATCGACCGACCAGAAAGAGATAGTGCGGGTGGTGGTCGCAGGCGGAAACTCCGCAAGCGAAGCTGAAACAGAGGCAAAGTACATCGGCGCCAACGGAGGTCCGACCAACGGATGCGTCAATTGGGTCATCTCCAGTTCTTTGGTTCCCGAAATCACCTCGTCTGACGACATCGGTCTTATGAAATTGGGCATAGACGGAGACCAGAATCTGAAAGATTACACCATCCTCAAATGCGGGAATCCCAACGAGCCTCCTCATACAGTCACTATTTTCCCTCAAGACAACAGCACACTATCCGCCTTCTTATGGCAATACTCCCAGGACGGCACAAATTGGGAGACCCTTTCCGAACACACCCATATTCTAACACACGATGACCAAATAGGTCAAGGCAAAGTGTTGTACCGCGCCATCGTGGCAGACGCTCTAGAGGTGGCGCAACAAGTCGCACAAAACGGGAAACCTGACGATCCTTGCGAGAAGTACAGATACACGGACACCGTAACCATCGGGTGCAACAAGTGCGAAAGGCCCAATCTCACCATTACAGACAATTTTATTTGCGAGGGAGATATGGTAGGGTTCAAATCCACCACCTCCAATTCTTCATCCGGTGAGATTTCCTTCGAATATTCCACAGACGGAGAGCACTTCTCCAAAATAGATTTCAACGACGACGAACCTCTTTTCCCCAAAAACACATCCTATTACCGAGCGGCATCAGACGCATGTCCAGATACCTACTCAGACACAATCACCGTGGAAGTGGAGAAGGAGGTAAAGATAACGTTAGCCCCCATACCATCCCTTATCTGCGTAGGAGGCAAAGTGGAACTGAAAGCAGATATGGCTTTAGGAGCATACAACACCTACGCTTGGCTTAAAAACGGAGACACGCTCTCCACCACTGAACTGAGTCTCACAGACACACCTCAAGACACCACGTTCTACGAGTTCGTCGTCAAAGGCAAAATATGTCCATCCAAGAGTGTGAAGGATAGCACAATAGCGGTAACAATCGACGACCTATCTCTCAAAATCGAGAAAGACAGCCTGTGCGGAGGAGACGAGGCGAAACTAATCACCAATCTCAGCGACTCCATCTCACCCATCGTTTGGGAATACGCAACAGACAGCGCACTCACTTTTCACAGCTTCATCCCGGGTGATAGCACCCAAGCGGAATTCCCTACACGATCCACCCATTACCGCATCCGCACAGACACAACAATCTGTCCGATCGTCATCTCAGATACCGTATTCGTCTACGTGGAAAAGAAAGTGAGCGTCAAAATCGACACCCTACCCGACTGGATCTGCGACGGCGTGGAGGTGAACCTATACGTTCGTACCGACCTAGACACAACGGTCAACACCTACGCATGGTGGGCAACAGGCGACACGATACCAGGACGCCCGTTCATCTACAAAGTAAGAGATCCATTCAGGTGGCTAGACAGGAAACCGAAAGAGGAAGATTCCATATTCTACAAAGTGACGGAGACACCACTCGATGAATTCGCCATCTACCAGTTCGTCGTTTACGGTAATCTATGTCCACCCGTAAAAGACAGTACCTCAACCGTTGTCTATACCGAACACGGCGTAGAAATAGAAATAGACAAAGACACCGTCTGCGAAGGTGAACCGGTACGAGTAACAGCGGAATACGATGACGTAGCCATAGTCGTATGGCAACGCACACACGACAAGATAACATGGGAGGATTTCGTGCCAGACGAGGTTCCGAGCGAACTCATCAGAAGACCAAACGAAATGCCTAAGACTAGACCAACAGCCAATGAAATACCGGAGACGACCACCTATTACCGTGTGAAGGTTCCGGAGACGGATTTATGTCCGACCACTTTCTCCTTTACCGTCACCGCACATGTGGAGAAGAAAGTGAAAAACGTCAAAGTGGAAGAAATCCCGGCGACCATCTGTGAGGGAACAGACGTGAATCTCGAAGCGACAGCCGATATCGACACCAACTTCAACACCTTCGCATGGCTCAAAAACGGAGACACGCTCTCCACCACGGAAATGGCGCTAACCGACAAACCTATCCAAGCCACGACCTACACCTTCGAAGTGTTTGGAAACCAATGCGAGCCTTTCAAAAAAGAACTGAACGTCAACGTGGAAGAAATCGGCAGTCTCGGCCTAAGCATCGACAAAGACTCAATCTGCTCAGGTGAAATGGCAAGGCTTGTGGTAGAAAGCAGCAAACACCCGGACGTGACATGGGAAAAATCCCTAGACAGCGTCAACTTCACTAAGTTCGATCCTAAACAAGACATCTCCGCATTGTTGCCTACAAGCACCACCTACTACAGAATCAAGACGGAGTCGGAATCAAGCATTTGCCCCGACATTTTCTCCAACATTGTTTCCGTCAACGTGGAACATAACATAGACATGATAGTAGACACCATCCCCGCATTCATCTGCGAAGGCACCACCGTCAACCTTAAAGCCACAGGCTTCATGGACCCCGTAAACACCTTCGCATGGACCAAGGACGGAGACACCCTATCGACCGAGTCATTAGAGTTGTCAGACATTCCATCAAACTCCGGCACTTATACACTATCAATCATCGGAAAGAACTGTCCTAGCTTCACCAAGAGTTTCCAGACCGAAGTGGAGAAACAGGCGAGCGTCGCCCTATCCGCTTCAGAAAACGGAGTCTGTGAAGGTACTAACGTCACACTCACTGCGCAAACGAACGAAGCCAAAGGAGTAGCATGGCAACGCAAACTTGAAGACGAGGATGCGTTCAACACATTCGACACTGAACTATCCGACAGTAAAGAAATCGTAGGAGAAGAATCCGCCACCTACAGGCTCATCACCACAGGGAACGTCAGCTGCGCGGCAGACACTTCCGAAGAGGTCTCTCTGGAAGTAGAAAAGAATGTCACCTTCGATTTGACAGACGAGGTTATCGTTTGTCCGAAAACGCCTACCATCATCGACGCCCATTTTGTGGGAACGCCACAAAGTGTCTCTTGGTACAAACGTGCGAACGAGGAAGAGGATTATACGCTATACACTACAGGAGCAGACTCTTTCAAAGTATCGTTCCAAGAATCCGCAGAGTTCAAAATGTCTTATACGATGAAATATTGTCCGACTGAAGATGGAATTTTCAGACTCACCGTAGACGAGGGAACTTCATTTGACTCAATTCCAGACGACTCCATCTGCATGGGTGAAAGCGTTCAATTAACAAGTCATTCGGGCTACACCCCAACCATGACATGGGGAAGTAAAAAAGAGGGGGAAAATGATTTTCAAACCGTCCAACAAGGGACCAATAACATTCTTGTAACCCCAACAGAAACAACCCGATATAGATTGTCAGGAACTTCAGAAAGAGGTTGCCCCGCCACCGCGGTATACACCACCATATACGTTTCACAACCCGTCGATTCCATTTCCATCAAAGGAGGCAAGATATGCTTGGGAGATTCTTTGAAGCTGAACATATCAGGGTTCAATGACTACACAAACATCCATTGGTACTCCTCCGAAGATGATTACAACACAAGTATAGGCGAAAAGCCATCCTACGTCGCAAAGCCATCCGCCACGACAACCTATAGGGCGATCGTATACAACGGCAAATGCGAAGGCTCGGCAGAAAACACGATCGAAGTGTACAAACAGCCAACCATCCTCTCCTGCGATGAGTACGGCACCTCCTCTTATATCGTAAACGTGGAGTCGGAACATAGCCCACTCTACTACGATTTCGGCGACGGGAAGAAAGTGACTTCCAACGTCTTGAACAATATTATATACGGCAAGACCTATAACATCACGGTATCCACCGAAATCGGATGTCCAAGCACATACGTATTCGAAGTTCCGACCTATGAATTAAGATTCCCCGAATACATCATTCCGGAGAGTAACCCTTGGAAAGTGGAGAACCTTGAACGCTACGAACGATCAACCTATAGGATATACGATAGATTCGGCAAACTGATATACGAAGGGAAAGGCACTGATGACGGATGGGACGGCACCTACAACGGGAATAATTTACCATCGACCGACTATTGGTACATCGTGAACATCCCGGAAATAGACCGTCAGTTCCAAGGACACTTCACCCTACTTCACGAATAACAGGCGGTAACGAATTAACTCTATTTTTTTTCTTTTTCATCAGATTTGCATAAATTTGCGGGAAATTAGCGGAGATATGATAGGGATTTCAAGAAAAAATATACTAATCCTGCTTTTGCTCTTCGGAAGTGTGCTCCACACCGAAGCGCAAGAACTATCCGCATACATCATCAACAACATGGTGATTGCAGGGAAAAAGAGCCCCTATCAGATAAGCGGGAAAAAGAACTTCGCGATCATCACCATAGACTCCCTCACATTCGGAAACGTCACCCAGGCAAGCACCGCCGCCCTTGATTTCCAAAAGAACAGCATGACAGAGGTGCAATTCAAACAAGTGAAGGGGAAATGGAGTTATGACAGCGGTAAACCACTCGGGCTGAGCAAAGAATCATTGGAAGAATTCCCCGATTTCATCTCACAATTCTCCAAAAACAAAGAGTACCAAATCAACCATACCGTGTTCCCTTTCCCCGTCAATGCCACTAGCATAAAAGGTCCCGGAAAACGTAAACTAATCATGCCGAGGGATTGGAACCACATCAGTTTCACCTATGATCATCCGCAGATGTATGTATTCAAAGCCAACGAGAAAGGAAACAATAGGAAAATTTACCTTTATAAAGAAAACCGTTTAGCGGAGATGTATAATTTCATCCGCATCAACAAACAGTGGTATCTCATAGAAAAATACGAATTCGAATAACCATCAGAGCCATCCATGTTGTTTGTACCAACGGATACTCTCCTTCAATCCTCTCACTAAATTATATTTAGCCTTAAAACCTAAATCCTTCTTTAAAGGCTCTATATCACACTTCCAGTTCGTCGCCGAAAGAATGTTATACTTATCCATATTCAACGTCGGCGTCACCCCGAACCATCCGCCAATCTTATCAAACAAAAACGCAAGCACCTTCACGATGCAGCAAGGCACCTTCACGTTCAAAGTGAAGCCCACACCCAACAATTGCTTGCAAAGCCGCTTGTACTCATCGGAAGTCCAGACGTCACCATCCGCCACGAAATAAGCCTTACCCGTACCCTGCTTCTCAGCGGCAAGGAAAGCCACCTCCACCAAATCCTTCACATAGATGAACGTAATGTATTGCGGTTCGAAACCGATGCCTGGATTCAAATGGTTGGAGAGCGTCTTCAACATGACGAAATAATCCTTCTCCTTCGGTCCGTAAACGCCCGTCGGACGAAGGATGGTATAAGGGAACACCTTCTTGTCCAAAGAGGCGAAGAAACGTTCGCTCTTCAGTTTGCTGGCGCCGTAGGCGGTATCAGGCTTAGGCTCATCGGTCAGTTCAATCTCCTTCAACGATTTCCTATCACCAGAACCGAATGCGGAGAGACTGCTCATGTAGATGAAATGCTTGGGCGTCATACCGCTCTCGATCAGAGCGTTGACGAAATTACAGGTATATTCATAATTCACGACGTCGAAATCGGTCTTGTGCTTACATTTGGTAAGACCCATCGTATGGATGATCAAGTCGAACTGCCCCACCACCGATTTAAGCCCCGCAAGGCACTTTTTCATGCGGTTCTTATCCGCATAAGGCAAATCGATGAACTTGGGCTCCAAGCCCTCCAAATTAGCCTTAGAACTCTCCGTGCGCATCGCCGCATAGACATCATATCCCCTGCGGATAGCCTCCTCTACCATGAAGCTTCCGACAAAACCGTTTGCGCCTGTGATTAATACCTTCATCATTTACGAGCTAAATAGAACGAGCAAGTCTGCATCGTGAACTTTCTGATATCGACCGACGAGAAGCCACACTTCTTCAAGATTCCCCTCATTTGATCATCTTTCGGGAAAGCCTTTATCGAAGCCGGCAAATAATCATACGCCTTCAAATCCTTCGCGAAGAAACGGGCGAAGATAGGAAGGCAACATTTTGTATAAATCTTATAACCGAGACGAAGAAACCCATTCTCAGGCTCTGTCATCTCAAGGATGGCGAGCGTACCGCCAGGCACCAACACTCTACTGATTTCACTCAACCCCTTCTCAATGCTTGAGAAATTTCGAACACCGAAAGCGACAGTCACCGCATCGAAGGAGGCGTCATCCAAATGCAAGTCCAACGAATCTCCTTTCTCGAAACTCACCACGTCAGACAAGCCTAACTTCTCTACCTTTTCCGCTCCGACCTTCATCATCTCCTCGGAAATATCCACACCAAGCACACGCTTAGGCTTCAGACGTTCCGTCACGGCGATGGCGAAATCCCCGGTACCGGTGGCGACATCCAACACACGCTCGGGACGATAGGAAGCCAAAGCCTCTATCGCCTTGCGCCGCCAAACCTTGTCCTGTCCCAAGGACATCAAACGGTTCATCTTATCGTACTGGCGCGCGATATGGTCGAACATCTCGGATATCTGTTCCGTCTTGCTCCCCTCTCCTTCATAAGGGAGCACTTTCTCACATTCAAATTCCGTCATCGAATCAATCGTTTTTTCAAACAACAATCAATCAAACAAGACAAAGGCAAGTCCCGCAAATCCATCTACATGAATTTCCAAGACCTGCCTTCACCGATATCACAATCAAGCCTTCCCAGAGCTCTTTTCAGCCTCTTTCTTCTTCATCAAGCTCACGACAACAATCGTGATGCATGAGAGCGGGAACGCGAACATGATAGGGTCGACGAACTTCAACATTCCATCCGTCACCAACACATCCGTGCCGAAGATGGCCTTGCAAATACCCAAAGCGGTTGCCTCCTTCGCATGAAGGAAAAACAATGCCAACAAGGTTGCGATAACACCTACCCACATGCTGGCGTAAGCACCCTCTTTCGTCACCTTCTTCCAATACAACGCGCAGAAGTAGGATGGCAAGAAAGCGGAAGCGCAAATACCCATAAAGAGGGATGTGGAAATCGCGATAATCGGAGAATCGTTTCCTTCACCCAAGACGAAGCAAATAACGAAACTTACCAAGATGGATACCAAAACGGCAAGACGAATGATATTGTCGAGCTTCTTCTCCTTTTTCACACAAGAACCGTAGATGTCGGAACCAGCTGCGGCAGCCATCGTATGGAACTGCGCACTCAAAGTGGACATACTGGCGGAAAGGATGCACAACATAAAGATGGTTGTGAACCACGTCGGCATGACACGGCTGATGAAGTATGGAATAATCTTATCGGAAGCCTCCACCATATTGATGGAAATCTTACCGTCGTTCTGCCAGAAATAGAGGTTGGAAAGTGCGCCCACGTGATAAACGACACCCACCGTGATCAACAAGAACACACAGCCGATCACAACGCCTTGATTCAACTTCTTGGTACTATTCACCGTCATGAAACGCACCACAAGCTGAGGCTGCGCCAAGCAACCGATACCCACACCCATGATGAGGGAGGTGACCAACGTATACCACTGTTGAGAGCCCCAAGCAGGCATGGCAGTCCAGCCTCTGTGACCGACAGCCGCCAATTTTTCAGGAACCTGATCGGAGATGGCTCCGAGCGCAGTATTAGCCTCAGAGAAGCCCATACCCAAAGCCTTGTAGACGCCCACCACCAAGAAGGCCATACAGATGAACATGATCACAGCTTGCAACGCATCTGTATACATGACACCCTTCATACCGCCGGCGATGACATAGGAAGCGACAATGATGGTGAATACCAACAAAGCCAAATCGAAGTCGATACCGAATACTTGCTGCATACAGAAGACTCCACCACGCAACACCGCAGCGGCATACAAAGGCATACAGATAAAAATCACGGCAGCCACAAAGATGCGTATCTTCTTAGAGTCATAGAACGCACCCAAGAAATGGGCGAATGAAGCCACCTTCAGTTTTGCTCCGATACGTCTGGTCGGACGACCGAAAACGATGAACGCGATCACCACGCCTACAAACATATTCAGGAACATGAGCCATTGGATACCCATACCGAAAGTAGCAGCCACACCACCGAAACCGACGATGGCAGAAGCCGAAATGAACGTTGCGCCGTAAGAGAGCGCCATGACGATAGGATTCATCTCACCTCCTCCGATGAGGAAGTCCTTAGAGTCCTTCGTCTTCTTATAACCTAAGTAACCCAAGAAAGCGATGGCCAAGAAATAGACCATCACGATCATATACATTGAAAAATTCTCCATCGCGATTATTCTTTATCCTTGTCATCCTCCTTGTTCCAATATTTCACTCCGAAGATGATAGAACCTATCACACAAAGAATAGACAACAGATACACGATCCAGATGCCAGGGTCAGAAATACCAAACATAGTGATTTATATTTATAAATTATTTAATTCCGCCTCTGAGAGGTTGTTCAATCCATAGCGACGAATCACCTCGTTGGCAGCGTCGATATTATTTGTACGCAATACAAGTATCGCCTTCTGGTTAATCGAGAAGCAATACATATACTCGATGCTGATGCCAGCCTTGGTGAAGTATTGGATCGTCTCGGCGAACTTATCGATTGAAGAGTCCACGGAAATCGCCAACACCGTGTTCAAGTTCGCACTCACACCATTCTCCTTCAGCAATTGAAGCGCCTTGATCTGATTGGAAGTGATCAAGCGGAGGATTCCGTAATCGGAAGTGTCGGCCACCGTAGCGGCTACCACGCGGATATTTTCCTTGCTCAGGAAAGAGAGAATCTCGTTCAGACGACCGAACTTATTCTCCAAGAAAATTGAAATCTGATTGATTGTCATAATTAAGTCTTGATTAATGGTTCTTCCTTAAATCTTTCACTCTCACTGCTTTGCCTTCAGAAACCGGCAAAGAACCCTTCTCCACCAATTTAACTTTAGGAGTCAACAATATCTCATCCTTCAATTGGCGGGTAATATCCTTGGTCAAAGCCTGCAACTTCGTGTAGTCGTCGGTATGCAAATCGCCCAACTCAACCTCGACCAACATCTCGTCGTTGTTGCCGATCGTATCGATTGTAATCAAGTAATTCATACCCAACTCCTTGAAGTTCATTAAGATGCGTTCGATCTGGATAGGGAAGATGTTCACACCCTTCACAATCATCATATCGTCCGAACGACCTTTGATACGGCTGATTCTTCTGTGGGTTCTACCGCAAGGACATTCACCCGGCAAGAAGCTGGTCAAGTCGCGTGTACGGTAACGAATCAAAGGCATAGCCTCACGACGGAGGGTCGTAAGCACCATCTCGCCCACTTCACCATCCTTGACAGGCTCCAAAGTCTCTGGATTGATAATCTCGACGATGACCATATCCTCCCAGATGTGGAGACCATTTTGCTCAGGGCATTCGAAAGCGACGCCCGGTCCGTTCATTTCCGACATACCGAAGCAGTTGTAAGCCTTCAAGCCTAAGAGCTCTTCAATACGTTTTCTCTGCTCCTCAGAGTGTGGCTCGGCACCGACACACATGATTCTCAAGTTAGTATCCTTCTTAGGATCGAGACCCTCCTCGGCGAAGACCTCCGCCAAACGGGTTGCGTAACTAGGAATCGTGTGGAGCACAGTGGTTCCGAAGTCGCGGATGAACTTAATCTGACGTTTACTGTTTCCGGCAGCGGCAGGAACAGTCAAACAACCCAAGCGCTCAGCGCCATATTGGTAGCCGAGACCACCCGTGAACATACCGTAACCGGAAGTGTTTTGGAACACATCCGTATTGCGGACACCCACCATATACATGCAACGAGCCACTTGGTTCGCCCATGCGTCGAGGTCGTTTTTAGTGTGGAGAACGACAGTAGGGTTTCCAGTAGTACCACTTGAAGAGTGAAGACGGACGATTTTCTCCAAAGGGACAGCAGCGAATCCGTAAGGATAGTTGCTACGCAAATCGTCTTTCGTGGTGAAAGGGAACTTCTTCAGGTCGTCCAACGTTTTGATGGAGTCCGCAGAAAGTCCTTTTTCAGCATACAACTTCTTGTAGAATGGCGAGTTCATCGCATGTTCTACTGTGTTTTTCAAACGCTCCAGCTGGAGTTTCTCAAGATCGGCACGACTCATCGTTTCGATCTCTTCTTCCCAATATTTTTCTGTCATTTCGTTATTTTTTGTATTGCCGAGTGGGGCAAAATGTTTTTTTAATCTGTTAATCGTGGCAAATTTAAGTTAAATCGTTGACTGATGCAAAAAAAAGGACAAACAAACGCAAGCCAGCGGACACTTCTTCCCACAAAGAATTAAGGGGAAAAACATTCCTGTAATCTCCCCTCAAAAACGGAGACGAAAAAAGCCGCCCCGCAACCTCTACAAATCGCAAGACGGCTCTCTTAAAGTATTATCTCTCAGACTACTACTTCCCAGTGCACGGATGCGCCTTGGCATACTCGTAGTCCTCTTCGGTTATGACGTAACGATACTCATAATGATATTCCGGATATTCGGAGACCTCTTCTATTTGATAATTTCTATCACTCGCAATCATCTCATGGCCAACATTTATGTCGCAATCATACCGCAATGTATCATCGAAGAGCAGATAGACGTGTTTGTCGGAAAACAACTCGTACGAAGAACCAGCGCCTCCATTACCATTCGTATGAAAAACCACACTGTCACCCACCAATATTTCCGATTCAAAAGCACTGCCATCACCATTAAAAGGGATTGCCTCAATCTCACATTTATGATTCGACAAATTCACTATCGTATAATTCACCTCACCTAACACCTCATTATCCACATCCTCCTCACAAGAGATGAATGCCGGCATAAACAACAAAAGCCATGTCAATCGTCTTAATTTGTCCATTTCTCCTTATATATTTTTAAAAAGTTATTAATCTGATTAAATGATACATTCGCAGGTCGATTGCTTTTCATGAAACTCTCAACATCCACAAATGTCCTCATCGAAGTGAGTTTACTATCTATCAAACTCATCGTATATCCTGAGATATCATCATTCGGATAGGAAGAATTATTTTCACCCTGATTATACGTATCAACCATGTCGATGAACAATGATGAATATATCAGCGACCGACCGATATATGGCCAAGATTGGATATTCTTTTTTCCGACGAATTTCTCGAATTCAGTTCCAGACGCCCCCAGCTTTTTATACTCATCCGAAACCAAGTACCATTCAGCAGCCACCGCCCAACTCTCTTTGATAAACTTACTTACCTTATCGTCGTAGTCGGATCTACTTAAACGGCAAGCATGGGAGGCATGTGTCAACTCATGCAATGTGGTGGCGAATAGGTTGCTTACTTCCTGCACATTCCCCTGAGAACCTTTTTCATATATTCTGATGGCGGAGAATATCCAATTCCACGTACGTACAATAGGAGCCGCAGTTGACCCTAACGCTGTTCCATCAGGGTCTTTCCCCGTCTGGTACGAGATCTTCACTGCCTTGTTCGGTCTCTTCAGACCACAACAATCTCCGTAATAGTATTTATACAAGGCACGGTGGATAGCGGAGTAATGCAATGATTTTTGCGTTCCGCTCCCGATGTTCAGGTTCCACTTCGACTTTTGGTCGGGACCATTGTAGTAGGCCTGGACCCCGCCGTCGCGGATATCCCACATGTCGCGCTCCCACTCGATACTATACTCCACGCTCGTCCGCTTGCTGTCAAACGAGACGTTACCGTTCGCATCCGTATAATGGTATGCCTTGAGGAAGGCAAAATAACGTATGCGGACCTTCACGCCTTGCAAAGGTATGTATTTTTTCAATAAATCATCATAAGCCTTGATTGTTGCGCAGGGCGTCCACTTAGAGCGTAATTCATTCTCGCCCAGATTGCCCGTCTGAATCAACGCCTCATTCACGACGTCTCTCCACGCTAATCTTTCGGCAGAACCGGACTTCAGACTACTTCCCACAAAAACATCCTCCCTATCCAAGTCCTCATCAAGGATGTAGAGTTTATCGAGGAGCTCATATTTCACCCCTATCTTTCCGAAATCACACCTTGCCGGCACAACCGAATATTGCCAAGTGATGGCTTCCGCCGGCAAAGAAGGGTCGCGGTAGGAATCGCCTTCCGTCAGTTTATAATCCAACGGATAGGAGGTGACATCCAATAGCGTATCGGAGAGCAACGCCTCATACTCCGAAGAATCCGCAGGCAGGAAGCGCACATAGAGATGCGTAGGCTCCAAAACGGTCTGACGCTTCAGTCCAGAACGCAACGACAACGAATCGACCGCCCGCTGCATATTACGAAGAAGAAACGGGCTCTCCACCTTTTCTCCCACACGAATCTCCGTGCCCAATCTTTCTTGTGACTGGATTTCCGCGGTTAACACTTCCTCCCTTTCGCAGGACGAAAACTGGAATGCGAGAAGCAAACCATTCAGATAGAACAACTTACGCAAGCAAACCATGCGTAAACTTTTGATAGAAAAAAACATAGAAGTTAAGAATTAAGAATTTATACTAATAAAATTTTGTTTCTTTTAAGAGATGCGCAAAACGGTAGAAGATCTAAGCAAACAAATCCCTATCGTGAAACAACAAAACAAAGATAGGACGGATTTTTCAATTAGACAATAATTATAAGTAATTTTTACACATATTTAACATTAATAAAATTTATCTATAAACAAAAAAAGGAGACCCGAACGAGTCTCCTTTCCATATCAAGAACGGAATAATTATTCCGCAGCCTTATCTTCTTTCTTCTCCTCACGTTGTGGACGAGGGAGCAACGCCTTGTGAGACAATTTGAACTTGCCAGTCTTAGCGTCGATATCGAGCAATTTGACCTTAATCATATCGCCCTCTTTCATTCCGGTATCTTCCATCTTCTCGATGCGTCTCCACTCGATTTCAGAGATATGGAGCAATCCCTCCTTACCAGGCATGAACTCAACGAACGCACCATAAGGCATGATAGACTTAACCTTAGCGTCGTAAACTTCGCCTACTTCAGGCACAGCCACGATAGCCTTGATTCTTGCCACAGCGTTGTCCAAAGACTCCTTGTTGGTAGCAGCGACTTCCACGCGTCCCTTTCCGTCGGTTTCCTCGATAGAAACGGTAGCGCCGGATTTCTCTTGAATATCTTGGATGATCTTTCCACCAGGGCCGATCACAGCACCGATCATATCCTTAGGGATATCGAATGCGACGATACGTGGAGCGTGTGGCTTGAGATCCTCACGAGGCTCTGCGATGGTCTCTTGGATTTTGTCCAAGATATGCATACGACCAGCCTTAGCTTGGTTCAAAGCCTTCTCCAAAATCTCATAAGAGAGTCCGTCGACCTTGATATCCATTTGGGTAGCAGTGATACCGTCTCTTGTACCAGTCACCTTGAAGTCCATATCACCCAAGTGGTCCTCATCGCCCAAGATATCGGAAAGCACGGAGTACTTCACGTTACCCTTGTCAGTGATAAGACCCATAGCGATACCGGAAACAGGCTTCTTGATCTTCACACCAGCATCCATCAACGCCAAAGTACCGGCGCAGACAGTAGCCATGGAAGAAGAACCGTTAGACTCCATGATATCGGAAACCACGCGGACGCAGTACGGATAATCAGCAGGGATCATACGTTTCAACGCACGCCAAGCGAGGTGTCCATGACCGATTTCACGACGGCCTACACCACGTTGAGCCTTAGCCTCACCCGTAGAGAACGGAGGGAAGTTATAGTGCAACAAGAAACGCTCTTTACCATGTACGAGCACCTCGTCGACGAGCTTTTCGTCCAATTTGGTACCCAAAGTACAAGTGGTCAATGATTGAGTCTCACCACGGGTGAAGATAGACGATCCGTGAGGGCCAGGGAGATAACCCACCTCGCACCAGATAGGACGGATATCAGTAGTGGTACGACCGTCAAGACGCTTGCCCTCGTCCAAGATGGAACGACGCATAGCCTCTTTCTCGACAGCGTGATAGTATCTGTCGATCATGCCAGCCTTAGCCTCGAGATCCTCTTCGCTAAGGTTCAAAGACTCAATATATTCAGTTTTAACCGATGCGAATTTCTCCTCACGGTCATGTTTATCGGTATTTGCGGAAGTAGCCAAAGCGTAAGCCTTGTCGTAGCACTTAGCCCAAACGTCTTTCTCGAGTTCCTCGTCGTTTTCCTCGTGGCAATACTCACGTTTAGTCTCGGTGCCGAGCTCTTTCATCAACTCTTTCTGAACCAAGCACATTGGTTTGATAGCTTCATGAGCGGCTTTCAAGGCGTTGAGCAAATCGGCCTCAGAGACCTCATCCATCTCACCTTCCACCATCATGATGTTCTCGTAAGTCGCGCCGACCATCAAATCCATGTCAGCCTTCTCTAACTGCTCGAAGGTAGGGTCGATCACAAACTTTCCGTCGATACGAGCGACACGAACCTCAGAGATAGGTCCGTTGAACGGAATGTCGGAAACTGCAAGCGCCGCAGAAGCAGCAAGACCTGCCAATGCGTCCGGTTGATCCACGCCATCGGCGGAAATCATCAACACGTTTACGAAAGTCTCCGCATGGAAATTGTCAGGGAACAAAGGTCTGAGTGCGCGGTCGATCAAACGAGCGGTCAAGATCTCATAATCCGAAGCTTTTCCCTCCCTCTTGGTGAAACCTCCAGGGAAACGTCCGAAGGCGCCGAACTTCTCTTTGTACTCGACCGTCAACGGCATGAAATCCGTTCCCGGCACTGCTTCTTTCGCTGAACAGACTGTAGCCAAAAGCATGGTGTTACCCATTCTTACTACAACCGCTCCGTCAGCTTGCTTCGCCAACTTACCTGTCTCGATACTGATCGTACGGCCATCAGGCAAAGCAATCGTCTTAGTAATTACATTCATCTTTTTTCTTTTTCGTCTAAAAAACATCTAAAATATCTGTTACAAATATAGACATTTATTTCTCATAACAAGCCTTTATATAAAAATTATTGTGTCAGAGATGTTTTTTTGTAAATTTGCAACTCTTTTTAAAAGAAGTATATAACGGTGAGCCTAAAATCTCACCGATCCGGCAGAGAATATTAAACTTGTGAGGTATAGCTTGCCTTTCGTCGGGTTTTAGTTTATTATTTCATATCCTATTAATTATCAACACTTACGATAATTAATCACAATAAAAAACTAAAACTTTTCGAATCGTTTTAGAGACCCCACCTTAAAATATTTTTTCAGACATTATGGATAAGAAATTCAAAAGGACGACCGTCACTTCCGCTTTGCCTTACGCCAACGGACCTGTCCACATCGGACACTTGGCCGGCGTATACGTGCCAGCCGACATCTACGTGCGTTACCTCCGCCTCAAAGGGGAGGATGTCATCTTCATCGGCGGATCCGACGAACACGGCGTGCCTGTTACCATCAGGGCGAAAAAGGAAGGTTGCACCCCTCAAGACGTGGTGGACCGTTACCATAAAATCATCAAGGACTCTTTCCAAGAGTTCGGCATCTCGTTCGACGTCTACTCCCGCACCACTTCAGACGTGCACCACAAGATCGCTTCGGACTTCTTCCGTAAGCTGTACGACAAGAACGAGTTCATCGAGAAGACCAGCGAGCAATATTACGACGAGGAGGCTAAGCAATTCCTCGCAGACCGCTACATCGTGGGCGAATGTCCCCGTTGCCACGCACAAGGCGCTTACGGCGACCAATGCGAGAAGTGCGGTAGCGCCCTCTCTCCTGAGGAACTGATCAACCCGGTCAGCAAACTCTCCGGCGCTAAACCGGTCATGCGTGAGACCAAACACTGGTACTTGCCTTTGGACAAGCACGAGGAGTGGCTCCGCAAGTGGATCCTCGAGGACCACAAGGAGTGGAGAACGAACGTTTACGGACAATGCAAAAGTTGGCTGGACAACGGTCTTCAACCCCGCGCCGTGAGCCGTGACCTCGATTGGGGTATTCCGGTTCCTGTGGAGGGTGCGGACGGCAAGGTGCTTTACGTCTGGTTCGACGCCCCTATCGGCTACATCAGCAACACCAAGGAGGTGTGCGATAATAACCCTGATAAATTCGGCAACTGGGAAAAGTGGTGGAAAGACCCTGAGACTCGTCTAATCCACTTCATCGGAAAGGACAACATCGTGTTCCATTGCATCGTATTCCCTTCCATGCTGAAGGCTGAAGGCAGTTTCATCTTGCCTGACAACGTGCCTAGCAACGAGTTCCTCAACTTGGAGGGCGACAAGATCTCCACTTCCCGCAACTGGGCGGTTTGGTTGAACGAATACTTGGTGGACTTCCCTGGCAAACAGGACACACTCCGCTACGTCCTCACCGCCAACGCCCCCGAGACGAAGGACAACGACTTCACTTGGAAGGATTTCCAAACCCGCAACAACAGCGAGCTCGTGGCAATCTATGGTAACTTCGTGAACCGCGCATTGGTATTGACTCAGAAATATTTCGACGGCAAAGTTCCTGCCTTGAAGGAGTTGAACGACTACGACAAGGAGACGTTGAAGGAGTTCGCCGACGTGAAGGGCAACCTCGAACAATTGCTCGACAACTTCAAGTTCCGCGAGGCCCAGAAAGAGGCGATGAACTTGGCCCGTATCGGTAATAAATATTTGGCAGAGACCGAGCCTTGGAAATTGGCGAAGACGGACATGGAACGTACCGCTTCCATTCTCCACATCGGTCTGCAAATCGCCGCTAACCTCGCCATCGCTTTCGAACCGTTCTTGCCGTTCTCTTCGGAGAAGCTCCGCAAGATGTTGGGCATGGAGTCGTTCGAATGGAACCAGTTGGGCAGAATCGACCTCTTGAAGTCGGGCGCCGACCTCGGCAAGCCTGAACTCCTCTTCGAGAAGATTGAGGACGACGCTATCGAAGCGCAGATGACCCGCTTGGAAAACATCAAGAAAGAGAATGAGAAATGTAACTGGAAGCCTGAGCCTATCGAGGGTCAAAGCACCATCGACGACTTCGCGAAGTTGGATATCCGCGTGGGTACCATTCTGGAGTGCCAAAAGGTGCCTAAGTCTGATAAGGTATTGCAATTCAAGATTGATGATGGAATGGGTGGAAGAACTATTCTTTCGGGTATTGCAAAATCATATCCAAATCCAGAAGAACTGGTAGGTTTGCAAATTCTATTTGTGGCAAACTTCCCTCCTCGTAAGATGATGGGTATTGAGAGTCAGGGTATGATTCTTTCGGCAGTCAATGCGGATGGCAAATTGGTGGTAACAACCGTCTCTGCCCCC
>CALCUH010000090.1 GCA_937907165.1 uncultured Bacteroidales bacterium
CCATCGTTTATATGGTTTTTGTGGTGAAAACAAATTAAACGAAAAGGCTGAACCTTCGCAAGGAAGATTCAGCCTATTTTTTATCTTTTCAAAAATGTTTAGCGGACACCAATAACAAAAAATGATGTTTTTCCCATAAAATCCCTCCAAACCGCAAAAATAGGCGACTTGAAAAATTTACCATCATAATCATCTGTTAACAAATAAATTACACATAAAAATGACTAAAATTTCATATTGCCGATAATCGAATTTTTTTAGTTTATGATTCTAAATTACCGAACTATTTTGGAGAAACCCGATAGATTTGCGATGTTGTTTTCTAAGAGATATTCTAAGGGAGTAAGGAAGTAAATAATTTTTTAGAGTAAAGATTATTACACAATTAATTAAACATAAAACAAACTTTAAATTTTACTATCATGAAACGTGTATTACTGTTAGTCTTGAGTTTATGTAGTATGAGTGCGTTCGCCCAATGGGGAGATTGGGGCGGCGGTAACTGGGGCGGCGGAGGTTTCGACTTCGGCGGCGGCGGAGGTTTCAACTTCGGCGGCGGAGGAGGAGGTTTCAACTTCGGCGGTGAAGGAAGCGGAAACAGCGGCAACATCAACGATTACCAATCTAAGAAAGACATCGACTATGTGGGCGACAACCACATCGGTCATAAAATGGACGTTTATTTCCCTAAAGATGACGGACAAGCGACCCACAATGTGATTATCCACATCTACGGTAGCGCATGGGGAAGCAACAACTCCAAAGGCTCCGCCGATTTGGGAACAGTGGGAGTAGCGGCATTAGGCGCTGGCTACATTCTTGTATGCCCTAACCACCGTACCTACCAAGATGCGCTCTATCCGGCGCAAATCAACGACATCAAGGCGGTTGTCCGTTACTTGAGAGGTAACGCTCAAGAATTGGGCATCGACACCTCCTTCATCGGAATTTCAGGTTTCTCATCAGGAGGTCACTTGGCATCATTGATGGGTGTGACCAGAAACGTGGAGAGAACCTATACGGTTGGTTCCGCAACGATGGACATCGAAGGCGACCTTGGTAACTATACCAACGAAAGCAGCTGGGTTGACGCCGTTTGCGATTGGTCCGGTCCGGTTGACTGTAGAAAGAAAACTTGCGGAAACCCAATAAATATGAGTCCGGAAAACGACATGGTGGGTGGCTGTAACGACCAACAATGCCCAGACAAGCACGCTTTGCTCGGCGCCAACACATTCATCGACGAGACCGACGCTCCTGTGATGGTAGCGCACGGTTCAGCCGACAACATTGTTCCACAATGCGAAGGCGAGGACTTCTATAACAACTTGAAGAGAGCTGGTGTAGAGTGCGAATATCACCCTCACAACGGCCAACACGGTGTGGAACCTAGCCTTACCGGCACAATGATCGAATTCTTCAACAAAGCAAGAGAGAAGAAAGCCGCAAGCCAGCCACAAGTTCCTTCAGACCCTGCATTGGTGAACGAGATCATGGCATTCAGCCAAAGCATCTGCGTGGACAACAACAGATTGTACTTGTGCGACGAAAATGCTGACGCTACAGAATTCAGTTTGAGCGACGTTTCAGGTAAAATCATCATGAACGGAATATTGAATGCGGAAGGTGTGAACATCTCTTCCCTGATTCAAGGAATATACTTCGTTAGAACTAGCAACGGAGGAAGCTTCAAATTTATCAAATAAGGGTTAATCCATCTTTATTTGCTTATAGTGGTGGACAGAGGCGTAATTCATTTTGCGCCTCTGTTGTTTTTAACTACCAAGAAAAAAAACACTTTTCTTCGCATAAATTTTCTTTTTCATCTCTTTTTCATATATTTACATACGAAGATTAAACATATGAATCGGAATATTCTCATAGTTACACTGTTTTCCCTTATCTGTTGCATAACACATGCCACAGAGCAAAAAGAATATGCCCGATTCGAGCATTTCTCCACCCAAAACGGATTAGCATCCAATCGGATCTTCTCGCTTACGCAAGACTCCACTGGTTTCGTTTGGATCGCAACGGACTTCGGGTTGGAGAGATTTGACGGAATAAAATTCAAACACCATCAAAAAAAGAACTACCCTAATTTCAAGAGGGACGACATCATGTACGTCGGTCATCTCGGACATGACAGAATCGTCGTAGGCGGATTCAGCGGCGTGTTCCAAGAATATGACAGAGAAAAAGACGATTTCATCGATAGGATGCCGAAGGAATTAGACACCACGGGATATACCCAAATACGCGCCGTTTACATTTCAGATGACGGTGAACAATACGTGCAAACCAACGGAGGCGTTTATCGATACGATCCGAAGAGCAACACATTTAACTCCAAGTTTCCAGCATTCAACTCACTGAAAATCGATTTCGTCAACGCCCTATACATCGACCGTAACAAGCGTTTTTGGGTCGGTGCCATCAACTCACTCCACGTGGTGGACGAACAAGGAACCCCCGTCAGACTATTCGACAACAATCAGGATGGTTGCGGTTATGTGACAACCATCACCCCCTTAGGCGAAGGGAAAGTTGCAATCACCTTTCTAAGCAACGAATTGTGGATCATTGACACTTCAAAAGAGAAATTGTCCGACATTCAAAAAATAACATTACCTTTCCAAAGCGTCATGAAAATGATCCAAACGGACGACGGACGCTATTGGTTCGCCACAGACGGTGACGGTCTTTGGTATACCGACGACCCCATTTCGCCAAACACACGTTTCAAGAACCTTATTCCCTATGGTGACGGTCAGGACGAAATAAAAAAAATTTACGGATTAGCCAAGGGCAATAACGGAGAAATTTGGCTAGGCACCCAAAATTCCGGCATCTGGTCTTACAACAAAAAGAATGACGACTGCGTCACCTTCTCCGGAGACATAGGTTTTCCAACAAGCGTATGCTCCTCTTTCCAAGAAGGAGAAGATGGTTCTATTTTCATCGGTACGGACGGCAACGGCATTTACTCCGTATCCGAAGACATGAAAGAGATAAAGCACTATGACATGCCTAACAATAACGTCACTGGCATATACGAAAAGAACGGACACATACTGTGCGCCACATGGGGATCGGGTATACTCGACTTCAATACCAAGACAGGCGACGTATCACCCATGAAATTTGACGGCATCAACAACCCCATACAAATGTTCTTCAGCGTAGGATCCGATAATGAGAAACGAATGTGGGCTTGTTCCGCAAACGACGATCTATACATAAAAGACACCACGTGGAAAAGAGTGATTCTGCACGATGAGAAGCATCCTTCCATCGTCAGTAAATGGATTGCAAAAGTGATTCCTTGCGACGACGAATCCCTTTGGGTATTGACCACGAACATGTTGTGGAAAATCGACCGAAACGGCACCCATGTGGTCTGTCCCGATCTTTTCACAGGCAAATCACACAATCCGCTCGTCATATTCGACGCCGTATCCGACAAGGAAGGGAACCTCTTCGCCACCAGTAACCACGGCATCATCCGCTACGGAAAGGGAAACGGAGAATCGGAAATTCTAGATTTCCTTCCCAACTATTTCTATCGCATCATCCAACTAGACTTATCCGGGCGTTTCTGGACAGCCTCTTTTGACGGCATACTATCCTTCGACTACGACAAGAAAGAGTACAAACACCTGCCAGGCGACTATAACGACGTCTCCAAATCTTTTTTCTACATCAAAGCAGGCTTCAGAGACTCCAAAGGGAAAATATATTTCGGTACGAATGGAGGATATTACACATTCGACCCAGCAAACATCACACAAGATACGCTCATCAGCCACATGGCGTTCTCGGAATTGTTCATCTCAAGGAAAAAAATTTCTCCTTTCACCTCCGTCTTAGAGAATGGGAACATCGCCAATGTTAAAAACCTGACACTAAAACATGGAATGACTGATCTATCGTTTACTGTAGATGTCATCGACCATGCGAAGTTCAATAAAGTAAGGCTACGCTATCGTTTGAAAGGCATGCAGGAGGATTGGATTGACGTAGACGACACCAGACACATAAACTTCAACCACATTCCAACAGGCGACTATGAACTAGAAGTGGAGGCTTACCGTCCCAACATAGACTGCGGGGCAAAAAAAATCTCCCTAAAACTGGAGGTCTTGCCACCATGGTGGTCAACCTGGTGGTTCCGCATAATTGTCAGCGCATTCTTCCTCTCCATCATGCTCCTCATATTCCACAGAAGGATGAACAAATTGGAATTGGAGCAAATCAACCTGCAAAAGAAGGTGGACGAACGCACCTGCGAACTGAAACAAGCGCTGTTGGACAAAGACAAACTCATATCCGTCATCGCCCATGACCTGAAGAATCCGATGTTCGCCATCGTAGGCGCTTTGGAGACGTGGAAAAACAAAGGGAAAGAAATGGCAGAGAATGACGAGCAGCAACTCATCGGAGACACATACAACGCCTCCGTAACACTACAAAACGAGATGCTGAAACTATTAGATTGGGCGAAATCCAAACGAGACGAAATCATATGCCATCCTAGCGACATAGATCTTCAGTTCGTCGTCAACAATGTCGTACTACTCCTAAGGGGGATGATGGATGACAAGAAAATACGCTTAGAACAAGATTTCAATCTTCCACACTACGCCTTTGCTGATTCCCGAATGATGGGAACCGTCACACGCAACCTATTAAGCAACGCCATCAAATTCACACCCAAAGAGGGTACCATACATATCCGGAGTTGGCAAGTGGATGATAAAATCAAACTGGAATTTTCCGACACAGGAGTGGGAATGACACCAGAACAAGTCAAACAATTGATTACCCAAGGCGATTTGACAACAGTAGGCACCGAAAACGAAAAGGGTACCGGATTAGGATTCAAAATCTGTCAAGACTACATAGCACGCAACAACGGGACCATCTCCTTGACAAGCGAATCCGGTCATGGAACCACCATTCTTCTCACCATTCCAGCATCCGAGAAAACGATTGAGAAAAAAAGCACACAACAGATAAAGGCCCCGGAGGTCGCCATCGACAAGACCATATTAGAGGGGAATACGCTACTAGTTGTGGACGATGACCCGCTCATCTGCAATAACATCAAAACAATGATGGACGAATTTCTGCAGACCATCGTGGCAACCAACGGACAAGATGCGCTCAAAGCTGCGGAAGAACAGATGCCAGACATCATACTCAGCGATGTGGAGATGCCAGGCACAAACGGGATAGAGATGAGTCAAGCATTAGCGAAATCGGAGAGAACGAAACACATACCTATCCTCTTTATTTCCGCAAAAAATGAGGAGAGCGATCGTCTTTTAGGACTTCTCAGCGGAGCAATCGACTACATCGCCAAACCATTCAGTCAATCCGAATTACTTCTAAAGCTGACCAACATACTAAAAGTCAGACAAGAGCATCAGAATAAGATATTACGCGACATCCTATTGGAAGAGAGTGACACCAAGCAGAAAGAGAGTGACACCAAGCAGAAAGAGAGCGACAAGAACATAGAAGAGAGCCTCAACCCTTTCCTAAAGTCATTCCTAGAAGTCATCAAAGAGAAATACGCTGATAGTCAGACCTCCATAGAAAACTTGGCCCAAGGGATGGCAGTCAGCCAACCGACCCTTAATAGGAAAATACGCTCCATCACAGGGAAGACCCCATTGGAAGTGCTCACCGAGTACAGGCTAAATACTGCCCTAAAGATACTACGAGACACAAATTCAGACACCAACGTCTCTGACGTCGCTTACGACGTCGGGTTCAACGATCCATCCTACTTCACAAAGAAATTCCGTGATTTCTTCGGTTATCTGCCCTCCAAAGCGAATAACAAATAGGCTTAACAGACATGTTCAAAACCCAAGGAGGAGACTTTGTTGGCGGATTGATTACGCCAAAGGCAGACCAAATATTCCGGTCATCCATAGAAATCAATTGACAGAGGCTCTCTTTATCACACAAATTTTGCCTAAATTCGCGTTTGGGAAAGTTTGGGAAGTAATGAAACGCACATTATCTTTCCGAGCATATCATTAACAAACACCGTCAATTACACTGAGGAACATCCAACCTTTCCAATAGGGTAAGCGACACGGTTAAGGTCACACACTAATTCTACAAATAACAAACATGTCAAATAAATCCTCAAACACAAAACGTATGGCCAAAAACAGCATGGCGCTATACGTCCGCATGATTGTCAATATCTTCATCAATCTCTATACCTCTAGAGTCATACTCGACACCCTAGGAGTGGAAGATTTCGGAATATACAATCTAGTGGGAGGAATCATCGCCATGTTAACGTTCCTCAATAGTTCTATGAGCGGGGCGACATCACGATTCCTCGCATTCGACATAGGACAAGGAGACAACGAGAAATTACAGAAGACCTATTCGACGGCCATTCACATACATATACGAATAGCCCTTATAATGTTAGCCATCGCGGAAACCTTAGGACTATGGTTTGTGAACACCCAATTAATCATTCCCGAGCCACGTATGTTCGCAGCCAATATCGTCTATCAGGTGACAGTCATCTCCATGTTCATCATATTCGTCCGCGTACCATTCACAGCTTCACTTATGGCACATGAAGACATAGACATATATGCGTACGTGGAAATCGGTTATACGGTACTAAAACTCATTATCGTTTACCTACTTTTGTTCATACCATTCGACAGGCTGATAACCTATAGCGGACTATTATTGTTCGTCAACATATCCATATTTATCATCTATCAGCTGATTGTCAAGCGCAAATACCAAGAGTGTCATTATGAGAAGATCAGAGATAAAAAATTAATCAAAGAGATGCTTACCTTCTCAGGATGGGATCTCTACGGGAACGGATGCATGACCCTACGCCAGCAAGGAACGAATATCCTCATCAACAGATTCTTCGGAGTCACATTGAACGCAGCTAGCGGAATCGCCACGCAGGCCGCCGGCGTACTTAACATGTTCGCCGCCAACATCACGACAGTTTTCCGTCCACAAATCATCAAGTGCTATGCGACAAAAGACTTCGTAAAGATGCAGAACACCCTATCCATGGGAATCATCATCCTGGCATGCCTCATAGAGGCACTGCTTCTGCCACTATACTTGGACATCGACTCCATCATGGAACTATGGCTGAAAGAGGTACCCGACTACGCCCCCGACTTCTGCAAACTACTTCTGCTATCCAATGCGGTAGGTCCGATCAACTCACTATTCGTCAGTGCTATCCATGCCACAGGAAGAATCAAGAAGCTGAGCATAGTAGGAGGATCCTTATACTTAGCATCTCTCCTCGTCACCATACCAGTGCTCTATTTCGTCACAGAACCCGTCGTTGCATACCTCGTATGGAACATATTCGTGCTCATTGTTCTAATCTATGACATTCACTTGATGCACAACCTCATCCCACAAATAATGATTGGCGAAATCGCAAAAAAATGCCTTATTCCGGTCGGATGTTTAGCTATCGCCATAATATGTTCCGTCATCATCAACAATATGATCGAGCCCAGCATTCTACGATTTTTCATCACGGCTGTCGTCAACGCAGTAATTCTATTCTCGCTCACTTACCTATATTGGTTCAGGCCTAAATATGGCAGTGACATACGTAAAATATTCAAATGAAACAAGATATGGACGAACATAAATTATCCATCATTGTACCCGTCTATAAGGCGGAAAAACACATTCGCCAATGCTTGGACTCCATCGTAGGGCAGGAATACCCCAATTGGGAATGTATACTGATAAATGACGGGAGCCCCGATTCGTCAGGCGACATTTGCGATGAATATGCGGCTAAAGACAAACGATTCATCGTTGTACACAAGACAAATGCGGGAGCCGCGGAGGCAAGAAACGACGGTTTGAGAAAAGCGACGGGCGATTATATCACATTCGTCGACTCTGATGACGAACTCTTACCCCAAGCGTTAGTCATTTACCATGACGCCATAGTGAAATACGGGAACATCGATGTCATTAAAGCAGGGTACATCAAACACTTCGAGGTGCAAGACATAGAGAAAAAACACAGCTGCGGGAAAGAGACACTCGAAACCAGTAAAAGACGAATAGTTAGACTACTAAACGAAGAATCTTACTACCACGGATTTCTATGGAACGAATGTATTAGGCGAGAACTGATAGGCGACATAAAATTCGACAACGGACTACATTGGAACGAAGATAGCATATTCTCCTTCCAACTCTTCCTTAAAGCGGAATCTGTACTCTTTTCACCCCAACTCGTATATAAATATTACATCCGGGAAACGGAATCCCTTTCTAATGTGAAAGATCCTTATTTGGTCATGAATACGGTCGCAAAGATATTAGATTACAGATTAGAAATGGCGGAAGGAGACCAAGATCTGATTACCGAATTCGGGAAGAATTACACCAAACGCTTCCATGATTCCATGAGGATGCTAAAAGCCAACATTGCGGACATCTCACGTCGTAGCCAATTCAGGGATATGCTGGCACATAAAGAGATATTAGCGAAAGATTTCTTCGCATCAGTTTACCTATGCGAAAAAACGCCTTATCGTTTAGCGGAAAAAGCATATTACCTTTTAAATTTTTTCAGAAGAATATTAAATAAAATACACTAATTAGGGATTTAAGAAATAAGGCCCTGACGCATGGGAAACCAAGTGCCAGAGCCTAAATTTGTGGAGAATACGGGACTCGAACCCGTTACCTTTTGATTGCGAACCAAACGCTCTACCAGATGAGCTAATTCCCCTTAGCGATGCGAAGATAAATCAAAAAATCGGCATTCCATCTACGCCCTAAAAAAAAATTTATCAAGAGAAAAAAAGGTGCCAGAACCCTGGCACCCTGCATAAACAATTTCGTCATGCTTTAGATTTATACCTTTAAGCCTTATCAGCTAGATAATCGTATAAGTTACCAAACGTTTGGATTGAAGACATCTCAGAGCCCTGAATCTTCACGCTGAATTCCTCTTCTATCAAAGCTACTAAGTCAACCAAGCTCAAGCTATCCAAGTTCAAGGTCTCCTTAATGTTCTTGTCCGCAGAGATTTCAGAAACTTCGACCTCAAACTCATCGGCCAAAACCGTATTCACTTTTTCAATTAATTCATTCTTATCCATTCTTATATTTAAATTAAATTAGACTTCGAAAAATTAGACACGCAAATTTCCCCCATTTATCCGAAAAAACAAAGACACATTATTCATTGAATATGTCACATATTTCATGTTTTTCAAAGCAAAAATGAAAAAAGTGACTATATTTGCGTCATATCTAGGATATTTTGACGATGAAGCAAGAAAAATTGAACATAATAACGATACAGGATTTCAAAAAAATTCCGACCCTATCGTTTTTGGACGAAGATGTAATGGTGGTGAACAATAGCGACATCTATCAGATTCCTAAGCCCTCTTACCCAGTCCGCATGAAGAATTTCGTCGTGGCGTTCTGCATATCAGGAACCGCCCAAATCTCCATAGACACCATCGACTACAACATCACCGCCAACAACGTCATGCTTCTGCCGCCCGAATGCGTGCTGAACATCAACGAGATGGATTCGCCCAAGGCCACCTTCCTCGTATTCTCACAGAAATACGGCAAAGAAGTGATTACCCACTGCGCCTCCATCTGGAACTCACTGGAAGCCATGATGCGCACGGTGAACCACAGCGTCACCGAAGAGGACGGTCTCATGATTCTCTCCTACATCAAAAAACTCTCGGACTGTTGCAACGACATGAACAACAAGTACAGGCGGGAAATCATCAAACTGCAAATCGTATCCTTCCTGCACGAGCTTTGCAACGCGTGCATCAAAGACGACTCGCAAGAGCTCTACCTCACACGCGAGATGCAGATCTATCAAAACTTCTTCCAACTCGCCAGCCAGAACTTCAAAAAGGAGCACTCCGTCGCCTTCTACGCCGACAGGCTCTGCATCACGCCGAAATACCTCTCCATGGCCGTGAAGAAAGCGGTCAACAAGACTCCGAGCGAAACCATACAGGGTTTCCTCATCCAAGAGGCGAAAGTGTTGCTCAAAAACACCAACATGACCATCAAGCAGATATCCAACGAACTGAATTTCCAGAATCCCTCCTTCTTCTGCCGATACTTCAGAAAGAACGTCAAAGTATCGCCCATAGAGTATAGGACGAAGTCTATATGACGAGTTAAGAAATCAAATAAATAATAGCAATGAAAAGATTAGCATTGACATGGATGATCCTCCTCGTAGGATTATTGGGCGTTTCGGCGCAAGCAATCAAAAAAGACATCAAGTACAACGACCCGCAAGAGCCTAAAAGCATCGGAATCGTATTGTATTCCAACGATACGGAGACCGTCTTCAACGCCTTCCGTTTCGCCAACTACTCCCAAGAGTGGGACAACCAAGTGGAGATATTCCTCCTCGGCAAAGGTGTTGAAGTAGAGGCGCTCATGGAGAGCAACAACGACATCAAAACGCAAGTGGAGAACTTCCTCGACCAAGGCGGTGTGATCATGGGCTGCAAAACATGCTTGGAAAGCCGCAAGAAAACAGGTTCGAAAATATGCAAGGTGACCTGCATGGAGGATTTATATAATCTAGTGAAGAAAAACCAAATCGTGCTGACTTTCTAATTCGCGGAAACGCCGCACTCCCGCATCACCGTCTCCACGGGATCCTTTCCCTCTTCGGAAAGCTCTTGGAGATGGTGATGTAATTTTTTCACCATCGGCATAAAAAGCCACAAGGAAATCAAGCCTGAAATCAGAGCACATACGAGCGGGACTATCAACGAGAGACCGGAAACCACCATCTCCTTCGTCAGGACGATGCCGAACCACTTACCCAACTGACGGAGAATATTCAAGACCGCCATCCTCGTCAAGAGACGAACCGCGAAACGTTGGATCACCTGTTTGACCGCCAGACCGAAAGCGGACTTCGCCATACGCACCATCTGACTCTTCCCTATCATGACCACGGAGACGATCAGCATCATCAAGTCCATCGACTTGTTCTTGTCCGAGGCGTCTTCCGCCATAAACAAGTCGCGGCACCCATAGATATAAAGCATCTTTTGAAGGATGACGAAAACGAAAATCTGGAATTGGATAAAATCGACCACTATCAGCAGCCACATCAGCCAACCGTCAGGCGGCAGAGCGCATAGGAAAGAGATGAAGGTCACCCAAAAGGCATGCTTGCGAATCTCATGGGTGGTAATCTCCTCGATTCGGGACATGGGCAACACGGAGGAAGGCTTATCCGACAAAATTCGCTCCATCTGCGTCTCATTCTCCACCTTTTTACGGAAGAGATGGCGGAGATAGCGCACCTTATCCACCTTGGAGAAGGGCAATCTCAAGCCCAACTTCAAGATGGAATTCCATGCGGAGAGCAAACTCTCATACGCCTTAGTCACCTTATTGACCATAATCCTTAACTACCTCCAATCAATCACTTTTTCTCAGCCACAGCGGGAACACTTCCCACAAAGCAGCCACATTTATCATCAGTCGTCTTTGAGAATTTCACACCCATTATCTGACCGAACATGACAAGCTGGGCGACATCCGCCTCATTCTTCCACATGTAATCGATATTTCCTCTACCCTTCTGTTTGAGTGAAGATTTTCTGAAATCCACCTTCCAACAGTTGAAAAGAGGCTCGTTACCGATACCATCGCGTGTCAAAAACGTCACATCGGACGTATTATCCTTATTCCTATGAACCAACGCCTCCGCATTATCTTGCAAATATATGGTAGCGATTCTCTGCTCGTCATCCATATAAGTCGACTTCTCCTTAAAGCCGCTATTTCTCAAATTATTTTCAAGGCTACGGGTCACATCCTTAGGGAGAGTCATTGTTTGGAACTTAGTATCATGAGAGACACCGACAAGTATTTTATCCACTTTGGAGTATATATTCTTAGAGACGTAAACCGTATCTATCACATCATACACGCTCTTGCGCTCGATGTCGGCAGAACCATACAAATAAATATCGTCATCGTCAGTATCAGTATCATCATACAATTCGCAGTTCGTCTTGACTGAATAAACATTTCCTTTTTTAGATTTCGACAAAGAAGTAAGATACTTTTGCGCCCTTATCTCGTCGGAAAGCAGATACGTTCTTACAGAGCCATCATCAAACTCGATGATAAGCGTTTCATCGTGTTTCGGGTTCTTATACCAAGCCTGATACTTGTATTTGAACTCTTCATATTTCGTGCCCTTTCCCGCTCTTTGGAACATCTCCGTATAAAGATCTTTCTTCGTGTCGAACTTTATCGTCTCATCCCCCACAATCGCATAAATGCAATCCGGATCGGGATCCTCACCAGAACATATTTCAATATCTTCAAGTCGGTTAAACTCAGATTCCAATTCAACCTTTTTAGTGAGTCTCTTCCCCTGGCAGTTAATCTTGAGCTTCACTTCAGAGTCCTTCATAGTCGCAGGCATGGAAAATTCGAAGTTACCCCATTTGGTATTGGTGGTATATTCCTTCCTGTTCTTCCCCTTTCCCACAACCATGGTCACATTTGCCTTTGAAGGACCACAAGTATTGACAATAGTACCCAAAACAGAAATTCCTGCCGGGATACGGATATTCCTCATATACAAATAATCATTTCCCTTTTTTAGTGTATCCGACGACCTGCTCGATTCAATGCCATATGCATCATCAGCTTTAACATACGTAGTCACTTCTTGGGTTTCAGCAGAGACCATGAAACCATAACCTCCATAGCTGGATGACTTTACTTGAAACTCTTTCCCGTCCAACAAAGCGGTGACCGTAATCGGGCTCTTGATATTTCTGCCATTCGACAAGCGCATCCACCCGAAAACCCGTATAGGACGCTCTATGATAAAATCATAACTTCTATTCTTGTCTATTTCCGAAACATCATTGAATTCGTATTTTTCATATTTCACACCATTCAACACCTTAGTTTCATCAATACCTAACGACACAGGACCGAATGCGTCAAAATAGAACGCATATTTACCATACCAATCAGTAACAGCGACAGATTCATTTATACGTACGGCAATGCCTCTTATCGAGGAACTATCTTTTCCCATCACCCTACCAAACACAAAAGGTCTATTAGGGAGGACAATATCCTGAGTATAAGTCGTTTCCGCCCTCAATCCTTCCACTTGATAAATAGGGCAAGTTGTGCAGTTCGCATAGTCTGAAGGTCTCACAGTCACAAAGACAGGCGTGTTTTGAGGCACAAACGCCCAATAATAACCAGCGCTATCCGAATAGGCGGATGTCTGGGATATGGTAACCAAAACATTAGGTAAAGGAGTGCCATCCTGATTAAGCACACGTCCTCTAATAGTCGCCCGGCTCCAAGGGTAATCAAGATTATGCCAAGAGAAGTGTTTCACCTTTCCCGAATAAGAATCGCCTTTCTTGGTGGCGACACCCTCCTCGACCCATGTGCCCTTCTCCTCGTCGAAATACCAAAGAGGGATTTCATCGTATTTCTGATCATCAGAGAAGCCGGCAGGGATAGGGAAAGACAAGGAACTCTCCGCACCCTCCTTCAGTTGCAGCTTTCTATCCGACGAGTCCTTCAGCGAGACCTCCACCATACCATAGGAAAGGAGTATGACGTTCTTTCCGTCGTTAGTCACACCGCTCATATCTCCGCCAGGCATCTCCTTGGCAAAATCCTCCGAGTTCGGGTCCAAGTAATAGACGCTCGCCAACACGGAACCATCGAACGCGCTTCCGTCATTTTCATAAACCAACGAGTTAGCCGGGATGGAGATCTCCATCTTACCCACTTTGATGGTTGCACCTTGGCTGTTAAGGAAACGAGCGACCTCAGTCACCCCCTCCTTCGTATCCTGTGGCATCATCACCGCATCCACCCTCGCGCCGCCGTCTACAATTTCCGCAGTACGGATAACCGAGAAATACTCGCTGTTTTCAAACTTCACGACGCATCTTCCGTTTACGGTGCGACATCTTTCGAAAGAGAAAACTCCCTCTTCACTTGAGAAGATGGTATCTTCTCCACTGGTAATCATCACATTAGCCAACGCATTCCCGTCAGCGTCGCTAACAAAACCGCAGACATGAGCGTTAGAGAGAGAATCCATATAGACATACTGTTCACACTCTTTCAAATTTTCTTGCCGATTATTACCACAACCGCAAAAAAACGCCGAGCATAACACCAATGCTCCCAACGCCCAACTTTTAATGTTTTTCATATGCATATATTTTATGTTACTATTATCTGTTAGAAACCAAACATCCTCTTCAAATCATTCATTTTCTTATTAAGATTAGTCTCCCTCGCCTTAGCGGCTTTCCTCGTCTTCACCTTCTCAACGCTACGCACCTGCAATCCGAAAGGATCCTGACCGGAGTCGTCGATCAGACTCTCCGTATTCGTGATGGGTTTTCCGTCCAGCGTGAAATAAAGATAGACGTCACCCTTTCGGCATCTATATAAAGTCTTATTCATCGTAAACTCCTGATATGTTTCTCTTTGGTTCGTATAAGGGTTTCTGCAATCGTATTCATAAGGGGTAAGCATATCGATGTCAGAACCGACTTTGGGATAATTTTTAGCCGTTCGGACGACAAATTTCGGAGTCACATTTCCCTCAAAAGTTATGAAATTAGCATCTGCCGCATGCGATGCGATAGAGCTTGAATAATACTGATGGTATTTCATCTGATCCAGATAAATTGTCCTCGCTTTTTGAGTCCAATCTCGACATATATTTTTACCTACTGTATAAAACACCTTTTTATCCAATCCTTTAACTTGCTCGCCATAGCAACTATGAGGAATATAAATTTCAGGCAAGTTTTCCTTATTTTGGAATGTGTTTTCTATTTTAATAGGAGACTTTTCCACTTTCAGAGAGAGCAGCAATACCTTCGCCTTTAATCCGTCAAATATATTCGCCTTCATTATCCTTGCGGGAGGCATCACCAACGTTCCGTTTGTAATTTCCATATTGCGGAACGCCTCCTCCCCTATGAATTTCAAATCGGATGGGATGACCAAATCCTTCAATCTGGCGCCTTCGAAAGCCCTTGTCCCGATTCCACGCACATTATATCGCGCCTCCACCGTGTCTTTTCTGCCAAATGAGGAAGGAAACGTCACAACGGGAGGAATCACCACCACACAGTCCGAAACCGTGACTCCGGTCACGTACACCTCACCCTCGTTCTTGGTGAGCGTGTCATTTCTATATATGCTATTTTTTTTCAACACATATTCTGAAGCAATAGTATATACCAATCCATCCTTCTCGAACGTCATCCCCCTTTTGTCCGCAAATACGGAAAGAGAAAAGACAAGACTAAGCAATAATAATATGACCTTCCTCATTTTTTGATAATTTTACCATTCAGCCTATAATTCACCTCACCATCCTCACCCATGAAACGAACGAACCACCCCTCTTTTATAGTAGCGTCAGCCACAGGAGTGAAGTCATAATAGATGGATGTTTTTCTTTTCTTCATACTGGTCACCCAATATCTTGTCTGGCGGCAATAATCACGCGTGAGACTGCCCCAAGGATAGCCGTTTTTAGCCACATGAATAGCGCCCGCCGAAATCATCAATCCCTTCTTACTCCTTCTGGGTGTGGTGGAATAGGACTTTTTTTTGTGAAGGAGGTTTTTATCCACGACTAAGTTTTTTTGAAACTCGGCATCGTTGTTGAAAGCCATATTAATCCACCTCTTGTAATTTACCGACGTGGCGCTATAGCAATTGTCATACGCAGCGCTAGAATTGGCGAAACCCAACATTTTCGTATTAAACTTCACCAACCCCTTCGGAAAAGAATTTATATAAGACGAATCTTCCTTCATTTTTCGGAAAGCGTATCCCCAAGTGACCTCCCGGGAGATGTCAGCAATCAAATCCGCCTCAAGTTCATCAAACACCGAACTCCCCATTAAATTGACATTATGGATAACCAAAGCGCCGCTTCCCACCTTCAACCTTGCGAAACACGCATTTCCGACGAACTCCAGATTAGGCAGCCATATCCGATCATGCACATGCTCGAAGAAGAGACTATCCGTAAGACCGACAACCGTGAATCTGCCCAAAGCCGGAGGGATGACAACATCCCTTAAATTCTTGTCGACCTTAATCACCATCAACTCTCCCGCACAATAAAACTTATCAGGTCCCTTTATCGTATCAGGCGACTCCTTCGAATCGAGGACAAGATAAGAGGCCAGAACCTTGTAAGAAATACCATTCTGTTCGATGACATCACCTGCCGAATACTCATGGGCCGATAGGCTGAAAACCGACAATAAAGCGATTGTAAGAATAAATACTATGCGCGACATTCTTCTTTTATATTATATATTCCTTATTTACAACAAATATAATATTATTTAGATACCGCATTTTCAATAGTCAGTAAAAAAAATCAAATCAAAGAGATTTCCACAATCAATCTTCATTTTACCGATAAATTTGGAATATTAAAAAAGAAGAACTAACTTTGCTATGTCTGATTTAAGGAATAGGGGATAAGAAATAAAGGGTTCCGGTGGTTCATGTCGGGATTCTTTTTTATTATGTCTTTCCAAATCGATAGCAGACAGGAAAAAACAATTAGTACGAACTTTTAAAAAAAATATTATGGCTGTTTCTTACGTAACCGAAGAAGGGTACAACAAAATGATGGAAGAGCTCAAACACATGGAAACGGTTGAGCGTCCGAACATATCCAAACAGATCGCGGAGGCGCGCGACAAGGGTGACTTGTCGGAGAACGCCGAATACGACGCCGCAAAAGAGGCACAAGGTCTTTTGGAGTCCAAGATATCCCTTCTTAAAGAGAAGATCCTCAACGCAAAAATCATCGATGCGTCAAGGCTCAACACGGACGTTGTCCAATTATTGAACAAAGTTCAAATCAAGAACAAGAAAAACGGAGCCACCATGTCATACACGCTCGTTTCAGAGCACGAGGCCAACTTGAAAGAGGGCAAATTGGCGGTCAACACGCCAATTGCACAAGCATTGCTCGGCAAGAAGGTGGGAGACGTCGTTGAAGTGACCGTTCCGGCAGGAAAAATACCTTTCGAAATAGTTAGCATTTCATTCTAAAAAGCAAGAAAGGGAGGAGTACAAAATGGCCACGATTTTCACCAAGATCATCAAAGGGGAGATCCCTTGCTACAAGATAGCGGAGGACGAGAACTACTTCGCCTTCCTAGACATCAACCCGGTACAAAAAGGACACACGCTGGTCGTTCCGAAAATCGAGGACGACTACATTTTCAATCTGGACGACCAAACCATCGCAGGACTGATGGTCTTCGCCAAGAAAGTGGCGAAAGCGATTGAGAAAGCGGTGCCATGCAGCCGTATTTCAGTGGCGGTAGTAGGCATGGAAGTGCCTCACACGCACGTTCATCTGATTCCGATTTCAAAAGAGAGCGACTTGAACTTCGCCGACAAAAAGCAATTGGCTCCAGAAGAGATGGAGAAAATCGCAGCAGAAATCAGAGCGAACTTCAAATAACCGACACCCAACACAAAGCGGAAGGTGGAAAATAGCGAACGATAGAAGACACGATGGACGAATTTCTTCTATTTCAAGGACAAAACATAAAGGGAGACGCATCTCACGAAGAGACGTTTCCCTTTATGTGTATTCCTCTAAAAGAATGGGAAAAAGAGGCGGCGAGGAATGACTCTCTCGCCATAAACGACACATCCGTCGGTTACCTTTCCACGTTTGAACAGATTCAAATCGAAATCAACAAAAATGCCGCCGCACAACCAATACTGACCAACAAAAGATACTTATCGGAAGTGCCACGGATGGAGGGTTTAAGTTTGCCGCACAACATCCGGCAAGAAATTTGGTTCGTACCCCTCTTGTTCATCCTTTTCGTCGGAGTCGGGTTGGTAATCAAAGCAAGGCTTTCTTACATCATCCAAGCGATGAGGGAAATATTCTACCCCAAAAAACGAAGTAACGTATTCACAGACCACATTACCGACGAATTCGGATTTAAAATAGCCATGACGGTGATTTCCTTCACCACCATCACCCTTTTCTGTCAGTTAACCGAAACAGACGTAATGCATATGGGCACCTACAAAGGGATAAGTTCGTTGTTCCATATTTTACTTCTTTTTATCGGTTATGTGGCATTCAAGATTCTCATGATGACCTACATCTGCGTCATATTCTTCGACCAGGAAATTCTGCGAACCGCCAGACACTCCTACGCGACCATATGTTTCGCGCTTTGCACGGCACTCTTCCCGTTCGTCATATTAGGCTCATTCCTAAGCCAACACGTTTCGGAATACGCCCTATGGGCAGGCTGCGCCATATGCGGATTAGCGGTTTTGCTCTATCTGTACAAGATCATATCGATTTTTTTTAACGGATTAACCTCTATATTCTATTTGATTTTGTACCTTTGCACGCTGGAAATTTTACCTACCATAGTACTCGTTGGAGGGTTACTTAATTAGGTGAAACAACATTAAATATAAGGAAAAACAAATGGCAAGAATTAAACGTATCTTAGTTTCTCAACCCAGGCCGACGACTGAAAAGTCGCCATACTTCGATTTGGAAACAAAATATGGTGTGAAAATCGACTTCAAACCATTCATCAAGGTAGAACCGATTTTAGCGAAAGAATTTCGCCAACAGAAAATCGCTATACTAGACTACACGGCCGTCGTTTTCACAGCAAAAGCCGCAATTGACCATTTCTTCAGACTTTGCACTGAAATGAGAGTGAACGTTCCCGAGACAATGAAGTATTTCTGCGTTTCCGAATCCATCGCCCTCTATCTGCAAAAATACATCCAATACCGCAAGAGGAAGGTGTTCTTCGGAACATCCAACAAATTGGAGGATCTGATACCAGTTGTCGCGAAACATCTCGACGAGAAATTCCTCGTCTCCGTGGCAGACGTCTACGAAGCTAACAAATCAGTCTCCGAAGACCATAAGGATGACATCCTCGCCATGATGGAAGGCATCGGCGCCAACTTCACCAAAGGCGTAATGTACAAGACCGTCAGCACGGATTTCACCAACGACCCGGACTTTAACTACGACATGTTCGTATTTTTCAGCCCGTCGGGAATCACCTCCCTCTTCAAGAACTTCCCGGACTTCAAGCAAGGGGAAATCTGCATCGGCTGCTTGGGCGCCACAGCAGTAAAGGCAGCGAAAGACGCCGGTCTGACCGTCAACGTGGAAGCTCCCACACCGGAAGCCCCATCCATGCCCGCAGCATTGGATTTGTTCCTGAAAGAGTGCAACAAAAAGAAATAATAAAATCCGGACGATGAAAACGTCCGGACTTTTTTTACATAACACACGACAGCGATGGAACGCCGTAACACATTTGGCAAAAAGGAACATCTATGCGGGAAAACCACAATAGACGACCTTTACAAAATGGGGGAAAGCATTTTCCTCTACCCGTTCCGGACCACCTATCGGGAAGTCCCCCAAGAGGAGGTACCGATAAAATGCCTCGTCAGCGCACCCAAACGCAAGTTCAAACATGCGGTGGACAGGAACAGGCTGAAAAGGCTGATGCGGGAAGCGTACCGCAAAAACAAGCACGAGCTCTTCAGCGTCATGGAAGAGAAAGAGGCGACCTTGTTGTTGGCTTTCAGCTACATCGGCGACAAAGTGGAGCCACAAGCGTTCGTCGAGAAACGGATGATTCAAACATTAGGGAAAATACTAAAAGCGAAGAAATGAAGGAGAACGGAACAGTGAAAAAAGGAGTGAAAGCGCGACTCAGATCAGTCGTCATAACAATTTTCCTGCTTCCCGTATATTTCTACAGAAAATGCATCTCCCCACTCTTCCCCCCATGTTGCAGGTTCACTCCCACCTGTTCGGAATATGCTATCCAAGCAGTAAAGAAACATGGCATATTCAAAGGGAGTTGGTTAGCGATAAAGCGAATACTAAGGTGCAACCCGTGGGGCGGCAGCGGCTATGACCCAGTACCTTAGCAAGAAAAAGCGGATATATACAGTATAAAAATACGCTCGTTTGCATATTTTTAACAAACGCACCAATTTTTATGCATTAAAAGCTTGTTATTCATATTTTTTGCATAATTTTGCAGCGGTAACGGATAATTATTCCGATGATTATCCAACTTGACAAAATTTTAAACGTAAAAAAGTGAAAAACAAGGTAAAACGATTCGCCGCTATACAGGAAATCATCTCCACGACCGTCGTCGGAAGCCAAGAAGAACTGCTTCAAAAACTGTCGGAAAAAGGGTTTGAATTGACGCAAGCCACATTATCCCGCGACTTGAAGCAACTGAAAGTGTCGAAAACGACCAATTCGCAAGGAGAGTATATATATCAATTGCCGACAAGGAACCTCCAAGATGAGGGAAGAACGTTCGGCAACGATTTTCCGAGAAGCAACGCCTTCTTGTCGATCGAATTTTCAGGCAACATCGCCGTGGTACACACAAGACCCGGCTACGCTAGCAGCTTGGCCTACGAGATCGACGAAACGGCCAAAGGAACGATAATCGGAACGGTGGCGGGGGAAGACACCATCATCGCCGTTATCAAAGAAAACAAAACAGCAAAGGATGTGACGGAGGCTTTGTCCAAAATCATTCCTTCAATAAAATAAATTCAACCGTATTTCAAAAAGAGGAAATGGATCAGGAAATTGAAATCATGGTTGCCGATGAAAGGCATCTGGGCTACGTGGAAACTATCTTGGACACGATAGAGAAAGCAGCCAAAGTTCGTGGAACTGGTATCGCGAAACGCGACCCTGAATACGTGAAGCAAAAAATGCGTGAGGGGAAGGCGATCATCGCCCTTTGCGGGGACGATTTCGCAGGTTTCAGTTACATCGAGACGTGGGAAGACAAGAAATACGTCACCACATCCGGACTTATCGTACCGGAGAAATACCGCGGAAAGGGATTGGCCCGCCGCATCAAGCACCACACCTTCACGTTGGCGCGTAAGAGATGGCCTGAGGCTAAGATTTTCAGTTTGACTTCCGGCGCCGCCGTGATGAAGCTCAACACCCAATTGGGTTACTTGCCTGTCACCTTCGCGGACCTCACGGAGGACGACACATTCTGGAAGGGTTGCCAAGGTTGCGTCAACTACGACGTGCTCCAACGCACAGGCAGACGTTACTGCATCTGTACGGGTATGTTGTTCGACCCGCACGAACCTATGAGCGTGGAGATGGCAGAGAGAGAACTCTCCAAAGATCCTAACATCAAATTGTAAAAAAACAGTAGTTTCTAAATATTATGGCTAATAAAAAAGTAGTTGTGGCATTCAGTGGAGGTCTTGACACCTCTTTCACTGTGATGTACTTGGCAAAAGAGAAAGGGTATGACGTTTACGCCGCTTGCGCTAACACCGGCGGTTTCAGCCCTGAGCAATTGAAGCAAAACGAGGAGAACGCCTACAAGTTGGGCGCTGTGAAATATGTCACTTTGGACGTGACCAAAGAATATTACGAGAAGAGCTTGAAGTATATGGTCTATGGTAACGTGCTCAGAAACGGCACCTACCCTATCTCCGTATCTTCCGAGCGTATCTTCCAAGGTATGGCCATCGCGCGCTACGCTAACGAGATCGGCGCAGACGCTATCGCTCACGGTTCCACAGGCGCCGGCAACGACCAAGTGCGTTTCGACATGACCTTCTTGGTAATGGCTCCGGGCGTGGAGATCATCACACTTACCCGTGACATGGCGCTTACCCGCCAATACGAGATCGACTATTTGAACCAGCACGGCTTCGCCGCTGACTGGACGAAATTGAAATATTCCTACAACGTGGGTATCTGGGGCACCTCCATCTGCGGCGGTGAGATTCTCGACTCCCGCGAGGGATTGCCTGAGACCGCTTACTTGAAACAAGTGAAGAAGAGCGGCAGCGAAATCCTTACCCTCGGATTCGAAAAGGGTGAGATTTGCTCAGTGAACGGCAAAAAATACGACGACAAAATCGCTTGCATCCAAGCCATCGAGGAAATCGGCGCATCTTACGGTATCGGTCGTGACATGCACGTGGGAGACACCATCATCGGCATCAAGGGACGTGTGGGCTTCGAGGCCGCAGCTCCTATGTTGATCATCGGCGCACACAAGTTCTTGGAGAAATACACGCTCTCTAAGTGGCAACAATATTGGAAAGACCAAGTGGCTAACTGGTACGGAATGTTCCTCCATGAGTCTCAATACTTGGAGCCTGTGATGAGGGATATCGAGGCTATGTTGACTGAGTCTCAACGTAACGTGAACGGTGAGGTGAAATTGGAACTTCGTCCACTCTCCTTCTCTACCGTAGGCGTTGACTCTAAGGACGACCTCGTAAAGAGCAAGTTCGGCGAGTACGGCGAGATGAACAAGGGATGGACTTCAGAAGAGGCTAAGGGCTTCATCAAAGTCACTTCCACTCCGCTCCGCGTTTACTACGCGAACCACAAAGACGAAGGAAAGAATATCTAATAGATAATTCCTAAGATAAGAAGAGAGGCTGTCCGATAGGCAGCCTCTCTTCTTTGTCTCCGATTCACATCCATCGAAACCAAAACTTGTTATAGATATCGCTTTCGGTCTTCTATTGTTCTTTAGAAATAAAATCATAGACATAATAACATCACCTTCCATATTCTCCAGATAGGTAATTGCAATTCCCATAAAAACTCATACTGTTTTCCCGATTATTTAGCCATTCTACGGCTAAAACAATCAATACTTATATCTTCTTCTCTTCTTCCTATTCAAATCCTCACAGATAGCCCTATAATCGTTTTTGAGCTGTGTGACGATATTCATGACATTCCGGACAACGGATATCTCGTTCTAGTCTCTGTATTCTTGAAAAACACGAACTGTCTGCAAAAAGCGACAACTCTTGAGCATATTGTCGGAGGAACCACAGAACAGATTCTGTTTCTCCTTGAAATTCGCTCCGTCGAGGAGGGAGAAATCGTCCTGATAAATCAGAATTCTATTGCCTACGCTATGATCCGTCGACAGATAGTATGAGGCTCGGGGCGGTTGGATATCGATTAGCAGAGCGTGTTCCCAGAGGTCGAAATCGAACGGCTGTCAAGCCACAAAGTCTCTTCGACGTTCATTTTCAGCAACATCTTCGCGGCGTACTTTCTATCCGGATGGAAATGGGTCTCATCCATCCTCAAATAACACAACATATTTTCGAGCAAAGCATTGAAACTCGTCTTGTCCCTACGGAGAATCTCCTCATGGTTCATTCCCAAGAACGCCAAATGGTAGTACTCCTCAAAATTCTCCCTATTTTCCTCCTCGAAAAAATAACGGATGAACTCGTCGGCGCCATCATCCATGAAATAGAGAATCGCACCAATCATGTTGCACATTCGGGGCGAAGAGAACACCTCCGCATAATCCGCCCGAAGACGGACAATAATATCTTTAGCATTCTTCATAGACTATAAATGAATTGGGGTTGACTTAAACCGCACTCATCTCTTCTTGTCGATTTCAGGAAAAAATAGAAGCTAGGCATGCCATATCAGTTCACACCCAAGGCGTTATCGATAAATTCCTCGTGATCATTTTGTATTAGGGAAGCCCCCAAAAAACATTATCAGTTCACAGAGTCTCCCGACATGAATTTTTTATACATTTATACAACAAAAAAGAATAAATATGAAGAACCGTAATATAATTGCCCTAGCGCTTCTCCTTTGTGTGTCATGCGCGAATCCGAAACAAACGGATAGTCATGTCGCAGGCACGCAAGGCAACCCAATGGAAGTGGCAGAAGAAGAGTCATACTCCAAGACAGCATTCGACACAATCATAGACGCTAAAGAATCATTAGGAATCAGCGAAATGGCAAGCGGTTTCAGTCTGGACCTCTTCAAAGAGATGTGCGCCGTCTCGCCCGAAGGAAACATCTGCGTCTCCCCTTCCAGCATCGTCACCACGCTCGCCATGATACTCAACGGCGCCCAAGGAGAAACCCGTGCGGAGATAACGAACGCTTTAGGATTGGACAGCGTACCGTTGGAACAGATCAACAAGTGGCAACATAAGTTGCTGGCAGATATGCCGCAAGATTCATTAAAGGGAATAGAAAGTTCGAATAATGGCACGACGATAGTAGGAAGCAACGCATACCTATCGAAAGTGAACCTAATAGCCTTCCGAAAAGGGACGAAACCGTCGCCCTATTTTCTCGACATCGTCAACGACCTCTATCGGGCGAAAAGCGACAGTCTCACCCCAGGGGCGTCCACGAGAATCAACCAATGGTGCTTAGAACAGACGAAAGGAATGATAAACGGAATCGTGAACGAGGATTCAATCGAAAACTCCCCAATGCTCTTGGCGAACGCAATCTACTTCAATGGTTATTGGGAAAAAGCATTCTCTGATTCTTGGACGGGGAAAGAGACCTTTTATGCGTCCAAAGGGAAAGTAAAAGTGATGATGATGAACCAAGGAGAAGTGGAAACGCCCAATTGTCATCCTACCGACGAAGCGAAACACCCATTACCTTTCCGGACCTTCACTATGAACTTTATAGGAGGAAGATTCGCCATGCTATTCGCACTGCCCAACGACAAGATATCGACCGATTCAGTCCTAACGCACGTGACCGCCCCAAGATTATTCCGTTGGGCGGAGGCTAAGGCGAAAAAGATAGAGATCAAAGCGCCAAAGTTGAAAATCGAAAACCAGTTTTATGCGGAGGAAACATTGAAAGAGCTAGGGATCAATCGAGCATTCTCCAATTCGGGGGACCTCTCAGGCATAGCCCCTAATCTATTCATCGGTCAAATGGTTCAAAAGGCAGTCTTAGAGATGAACGAGGATGGGACGAGATGCGCGGCGGAAACCGTAACAATTCTATCCATATGTGAAAATGAAGGGAAACCCATATTAGAGAAATTTTACCTCGACCACCCATTCCTCTTTTTCATTTTGGACAAAGAGAATAAGGAGATTCTTTTCGAAGGAAGGGTGACGAATCCGGCGGAATAAGAGAAATTTTACACTCTATTGTTTTTTGAGTTATAAGGCATCGGTTTCAAAGCTCGTAAGGGATTTTAAAGGGCGTCAGAGGAATCTTTCTCGATAAACGAACAACTATACGATCGAATCAATAGAACTCTCAAAAAACGTCTTAAACGCATAGAAAGCCATCGTTTTGACAACAATTTGGGGGAATCGCCCCAAGCAAAAAAAATAGGAACAGGCAAAAACCTGTCCCTATCTATTTTATGGAATCGACCGTGGATTATTTCACGATGAACTTCTCGCTGTAATTCTTACCGTTGAATTGGATGTTAACCATGAATGTTTGTCCGATAGACAAGCTGCTGTTAACGTCGATCAAGTAAGAGTTCAAGCCCTTAGACAATCTGATAGTCTCGCTCTTAACAGTCCAACCATAGACAGAAGAAACTGTAACGGTTGCGGTAACATCCTCAGCAGCCTCGAAACCAACCAAAGTGCTGTAGAATGTAGAGTAAACGAACTTGATACCCTCAACATTGTCAGCTACTGGATCAGCGTCATCGTAAAGACCTCTAGCAGCAGAGAAGTTAGAGATACAGTTCTTGTCGTTGATAGAAGCTACCAAGTAGTATTCACCGTTCAAAGGAAGACCGTAAGTGTTCAAGTACAAAGAGTGGTTTTGAGGACCGCTCATGAGTTGAGGACCGAAAGAAGCGCCACCCAAAGCGATGTTACCTTCGTTGTCAACAATCTTAAGCTCTACGATAGAGTTGTGGATCTCAACAGGAACCTCGATATTCACACCAGTAGGTTGTACAGTGAAACCGTTCAACATTTCAAGGCAAGAAGTCTCTTGAGCGACAGGCTCTTTGTCAGTGATCTTCTGGATGAAAGTAGTATCGATCTTGTTATCGAAGATGTCAGTCAAAGTAAGAGTGATCTCATAAGAACCATTCTTAGTGAAGAGGATTTCAGCCTCTCTAGCGTCAGCTGATACAGAAGAAGCGGTAAGGATAACCTCGTTATTAGACAAATCCTTAACTGAGTATTCCCAAGCGAATTGAGGCAATCTGTTGATCAAGATGTCCCAAGTAAGCATATCGTCAGCGTAACCAACCTTAGAAATTGTCAAAGGATTGAAGAGATATGACTTAATCTTGCTAGCTGTAGTGAACTTGTTAGCAGAAGCATCAAGAGCAATAGTGTCATTGCTGATAGCGTCGCCACCCAAAACCAAGTTGTAACCACCATTGAGAACATTAGCTGAGAAGTTAGTGTTTCCGTAAGTACCGAATGCGTTAGCGGTATTCTTAACACTCCAAGCACCATCAAGCGTTCTTGTCACTGCAGGGCCTAAAGTCATAGTTGCTTTATTAGCACCCTTGCTCTCTTTTGAGAAGTCGTCGATGAAAGAAGTGATTTTGTTCTCGAACACCAATTTTTTAGAAGGGTAAACATAGTTTACTGCATGCAACCAGAACTCGTTAGTGTGATCAAGATACCAGAAACCGAACTTAGTGTTACCATTCTCGCTCCATACTCTGGAAACAAGTGTGTACCAATACTTCTCTGCATAGTCGCAGTGGTATGAAGTGGAAAGACCGTTCATTTCGCCATTAGGGCTGAAAGAGTATCTGAAAGAGTCGCATGCCTCCTCGAAAGAGTATGGAAGCTCGTCATCCCAAAATGTAGCAGAAGCACTTCTATTAATATAGCCTTTACCTTGTTGGAAACCGCAGTAACCACCTCTAATCTTAGCAGTTTCAGTTTCGCCTTCCAATTGGTAACAGTTCCAATCCAAAATTCCAAAATAAATAGAATCTGCAGATTTGGTAACTTGAATTGTGTTCATAATCATATCAGCATACTTCTTAGAAGCATCAGCCGCATTGCTTTGATAATCCAATGTCACTGAAGATGGCAAAGAAACACTCTGAATGGTGTCATCAGCCGGAATGTCTTCATAACTCAATTGGACATCCGCAAATGCAACGGAACCTGATAACGCTGACATCATGAACACAGCAAAAGCGCACTTAGACGTTTGTAATAAATTTTTCATAATAAAACGTTAATTTATGGATTCTACAACAAAAAAGAAAAAACGGAAGGAATCCACATTCCGTCATTCCATATTATCATTAAAATTATATCCACTCCCTAAAAAGACGTGGCAAAATTATAAGAAATATCAACCACTACCAAACAAATCACGCATTTTTTTTCAATAAAAAACATTAATTATATGTTTTTCAGCAGTTAACAATTTCATAAGCAATTATTTTTTTATCAATAAACAGGTCACATTATAGAGTAAAGTTCGATTTCGAAAATGAGAGTAGAGTTTGCTGGAATATCCGCATCGCCATGACTTCCATAACCCAATTGTGATGGAATGTAAACTATCCAATGGTCACCTACGCGCATATTCATCAGCGCAGATTGGAATCCCGGAATCAGGTCGCAGAGACGGAACGCCTCGGGGCATTTCCGCTCATACGAGTTGTCAAACACCTTCCCGCTTATCAGAGAGCCTTTGTAGTGACAAGTAACCACACTGCGAGCGTCACGCGGCGAAGCGCCGTCGCCCGAAGCCACGACACGATAGAGCACGCCACCTTTTAATTCGTTCACATCGGACCCGTTTCTCAAATCTTCTATAAAACGTTCATTATCAATTCGATATTGTTCTTTCTTATTCATACTTTCAATCATTTTTCTTTTCCACAAACACGGAATCCATCTCCACCACCCCGCAACGGAGGATATCGTCCACCCGATAATAACTAAATTCTTTCCGCAAGGGGAATGCGGGCACATATCCTTTTTCGTCCAACGAACGCTCTATGCAAACCGCCACCAACTCCGTGCAATAAAGGGCTGAATCGTTCGACAGGTCAAAGTCCAAATCGAAAGGAGTAGGACGTTGATAATAGAGAAGAGCGAACGAATCGACACGCAGCCTCAACGAGTCCGCTTTTACCCTAAAAACCTGCCAATCAAGCGATTCGTTCACAAAGAGAGACAACGGATCTCGCTTGACCCAACCGATGCCCGTCAGCTCGCTCGCCTCGGCATGGATAACGAAACAGGAGTCGCCTTCCCGATGGAGAACACCAATATGCGAGAAGCGCTCCGCCCCACCCGAATAGCGGCGGAAGATGTCGGAGAAGAAGCCGTCGCCCAAGCGACAAATCAAGTCGCCGCTCCGCAACGAATCGGCATTGAAACAGACAAGTCCGTCCGACGACGCATCATCGGACGGACCCGCGCATGAGAACGCAGCGACGCACAATAAGATTGTCGCGACGCCCTTCAGGATTCGCTCCATTATTTCTTAGGATCCATATTGACCTTCCACTCTCCGTCTATCTTGTAGAGCGTCATCTTACGTTCACGGTCACTATCGTTCTCCGTATAGAATACATACGCTATATTTTCAACGACGGAATCGCGCAAAACGGTCATCTTATAGTTAGGCTCCACTTTCATTCCGCCCATAGAAGCGGAGAAATCGAGCAACTTACCCGTTCCCTCGGTGCAATACTTCTTCGCCTCGTCCACTTGACCCTTCGCCACAGCCTCGGAGAATTTTACCGCCACTTTTGTAGGCGTGTTGCTACAAGAAGCGAAAAGGAGAGCCACGATGGCTAAAACAAAAAACTTTTTCATATTCAATTGATTTATAATTATTTATTCAACAAAGCCTTAATAAACTCGTCGCCTTCGAGAATACCGTAGGCGCCCGCCTTAGCGGACTCCTCGTCGTAACGTTGCACGGCGTCCGGTTCGATGCCCGGATAGTAAATCAAGAAAGGAATAGGTGCGGAGATATGCGTCTTCAATCTGCAAGGCGTCGGATGATCCGGAAGGATAGCGATCGCCACCGGCTCGTCCCATTTGGAAACCTCATCGTAGATCGGTTTCACGACACGGTTCTCCAGATACTCTACCGTCTTGAGTTTCAGTGCCACATCACCCTCATGGCCCGCCTCGTCGCTCGCCTCGATATGGAGATAGACAAGGTCGTTCTCCTTCAAAGCGTCGATGGTAGCCTGCGTCTTTCCTTCATAATTCGTATCATACAAGCCCGTTGCGCCCTCCACCTCGATGGATTTCAGACCAGCGTAGACACCGATGCCGCGGATCAGATCGACCGCCGAGATGACCGCACCGTTCTTGAGACCGTAAGTCTCCATCAACGTCTTCATCTGAGGCTTATAGCCAGCCGACCAAGGCCAGATGCTATTAGCGGGATCCTTGCCCTCAGCCACACGCTTCACGTTGACCGGGTGTTTCGGGAGGATCTCCATACTGCGCAAAATCAAATCGTTCAGTTGTGCGGCGGTAGCCTCCGCCTCAGGGCAATCCGCCTTCACTAGCACATCCTTGTAAGGAGTGCCGGGCACATCGTGCGGAGGCGTGCAAGAGACACGCTTGTCGCCGCCTTTGATCTTCAACAAGTGACGGTAAGAAATGCCGGGGAAGAAACGAACCTTGTCGTCGCCCAACTCCTCGTTCAAATAGTTGATCAGCTGGTAAGCCTCCTCGTTGGAGATATGACCAGCCGAATGGTTCTTGATTTTACCGTCCTGCACACAGATGATGTTGCAACGCATCGCCATCTCGCCCGGCTCGATATCGACACCCATGCTTGCCGCCTCCAAAGAGCCGCGCCCCTCGAAGACTTTCTTCACGTCGTAACCGAGGACAGTCAAGTTTGCGATTTCGCTACCCGGATGGTAACCGACCGGGACCGTCGCCAACAAACCGTTTCGACCCTTGCGGGCCAACATATCCATCGTAGGCGTGTTAGCCGCCTGCAGTATCGTCTTATTGCCTAATGAGGCGATCGGCTCGTCAGCCATGCCATCGCCCAATATGATCAGATATTTCATAATCTTTAAATTTATGGAGCACAAAAGTACAATAAAAAATGACACGAATCCGAACGGAGGGGAAATATCGTGGGGGCGAATTTTTTATCGTCACGTAGGGACGCACCTCATGAGCGTCTATCAAAAACGGGTACCCACGAGGGGTACCCCAACGATGGTATAATCACCGAAAACGTCCGATAAATTATTTCTTTTCTTCCTCTGGCTCCAAGAACTCCAACGAAACCCTTCTGTTCACCTCATGTTCCGTCTCCGTCCGCGCATTCGGAAAATTAGGTCTTTCGAACGAGAAGCCTTTGGCGACCAACTGGTCGGGAGAAGCTCCCTTTTCGACCAGTAAACGGCGGACATAATTCGCTCTATTTTGGGAGAGCTTCTTGTTATATGTCGCACTGCCCCGTTCATCGGTATGACCGCCGACCAAGAACTTCCTATCGGGGAATTTCTTAACGAACGCTGCCATCTCATCAAGCTGCTCATGATATTCTGGTATGATTTCGCCGTCAAAATCGAAAAAGAATGCCTCCCACTTGAACTGAGGCACCGTCACCTCCGCCACCACGCTATCCTGCACCTGCGCTTTCGCCTCTTGACAAGGAGACAAGGCAGCCATGCCAGCCGCCACGCCCACCACTTTGAGCGCCTTGCCCGCGGTGTGTTTCAACCACAGCTGCTCCTCGATGTAGAGGCGTTCCCGCTCGCAGGCGGGACAAGTGCCTGAGCACGGACCCTCATGGCTACATTGGGTCGGAGTATAACTGATACCGTTCTCCACGGCTATCCGGCGACGGACAGCACGCAACGTCTCACAGATTTTCCTACCTACTTCCATAAACTTCAGATTTCGAAAATTCTTTGGGATACTAAATTAAAGATTTTTTCATTATTCGCAATCAGTAGGGACGCTCCTCGTGAGCGTCTATCAAAAGCAGGTAACCACGAGGGGTACCCCAACGATGGGATAATCTCCATGGACGTTCCAATAAATTATTTTCCTCCTTCATCTGGCTCCAAGAACTCCAAAGAGACCCTTCTGTTCATCTCATGCTCCGGCTCCGTCTGCGCATTCGGGAAATTAGTTTTTTTGAACCCAAAGCCTTTGGCGACCAACTGGTCGGGGGAAACTCCCCTTTCAATCAATTGACTGCGGAGATAATCCGCCCTTGTCTGAGAGAGCTTCTTATTATATTTCGCGCTTCCCCGTTCATCAGTATGACCGCCGACCAAGAACTTTCTATCCGGAAATTCCTTAATGAACGCTGCCATTTCGTCAATCTGTTCAAGATACTCAGATCTACACTGACCAAAATCGAAAATATGGGCCTCCCACTTGAACTGAGGCACCTGCACCTCCGTCGCCACGCTATCCTGCTCCTGCGCTTTCGCCTCCTGACAAGGAGATAAGGCAGCCATACCAGCAGCCACGCCCACCACCTTGAGCGCCTTGCCCGCGGTGTGTTTCAACCACAGTTGCTCCTCGATATAGAGGCGTTCCCGCTCGCAGGCGGGACAGGTACCGGAGCACGGACCCTCATGATTACATTGGGTCGGAGTATAACTGATACCGTTCTCCACGGCTATCCGGCGACGGACAGCACGCAACGTCTCACAGATTTTCCTACCTACTTCCATAAACTTCAGATTTCGATAATTCTTTGGGATACTAAATTATAGATTTTTTCATTATTCGCAATCAGTAGGGACACTCCTCGTGAGCGTCTATCAAAAGCGGGTATCCACGAGGGGTACCCCAACGATGGGATATCTAACGATGATAATAAACCGCAAATTTTGCGACTTATTATCCGCATAGACTTCACAAAAGATTTAATGGGGGAGGCAAATCGATCACATCAAGGCATAAAAAAAGCGGTCAAGAAATTCTTGACCGCTTTGGTGAGCCAGTTGGGGCTCGAACCCAAGACCCCATCCTTAAAAGGGATGTGCTCTACCAGCTGAGCTACTAGCTCTCCCTTGATTGCCTTATTTCTCAAAAGCGATGCAAAGGTACGGCTTTTTTCCGTACTTGCAAATTTTTCGTCTATCTTTTTTAGGGAAAAACAAAAATTTATGAAACCCTGAGTCTACGTCCCACACGAAGTATTGTAGTACTCTTAATATGATTCAACTTACAAAGCCTAGAAACAGTAGTATGATACTTGCGGGCAATGCGTCCCAAATTATCACCTTGTCTGATTTTGTAGTACTTGATCGGGGAGTGAAGATAATCATTATACTCTTTAAAAGAAGTTTTACGTTCGATCAAGTAAGTTTCCGCCTTGACGTAGACACTATCGTCCTTCATCTCCAAGATATGTTTCGGATTAATCGGGTTGCCAAGATAGCGGAACTCGAAGTGAAGGTGAGGTCCGGTGGAGCGTCCCGTATTGCCACCCAAGCCAATAGCCTCGCCCGCTTTCACACATTGGTTAGGTTTCACCAACACCTTAGACAAATGTCCGTAGAGCGTCTCCAAGCCATTCGCGTGACGAATCATCACGAAATAGCCATAACCCTTCCTACGCATACCCACACGAGTGATACGCACCTTCCCGTCGAAAGCGGAACGGACCGTATCACCAATTTTCAGGCGCATATCCGTACCAGCGTGGAAACGTCCCCAACGCTCGCCGCACTCGGAGGTCACCACATTCACGTTAGGAGGATAGAAACCTCTGCAATCGACCAAGAAAGAGTCCGGAACGGAATCGATGGATATCTGGTAAGGGTTGACGCGGGTGGCGTCCCAAATACCATGGTACATGGAATCACAAGGGATGGAATCATTAAAGACAAACTTTTCGGTATTCCAATCCGCACGAAGGGAATCACTTGATAAATCTTCCTCTACGGTCTCGTCCTCCACCATGATGGAATCGGCAGTGAGCGATTGCTCTTGCTCCATCTCCCGCTCATTCTCCTGTGCGGACGCCAACAAAGGGAACATAACGGACATCCATAAAAATAATCTTCTCATAATTGAACTCTCCTCGTTTAAATGAATGGAGGAACGCATGACACAATTGACACGCAATACCCATTATTATCCATTCTATATTATTTCAGATTCACTCCGAACCACAAATGGAGCACACTTTCAGCGGCTTCCCTTACGATGCGCGAAGATACAACTAAAAAGGCAAAAGCGAGGGCATTCTCTCCTCTTTGATTGGCAGAAGCGGTCTGATTTAACTTTTTTTACGACCTATTTACCGGATAATTCCGCATTCACCGCTTCACATAATCTCCTCATAAAATAAGGGAACCGGCACAATGTTTCGCATCCTACCAGTTCCCTTTTTATATGGAGACGAAGTCAGAGACATCTCCATAACATACCATATATGCTTACACTCCCTTCTGCTTTTCCGACAGAAAGAAGGGATAGAATCCTTATTTCAAAGCGCCATCATATCTCACAGGGAATTGTCCCATGACGCAAGAGAAGGTCAGACTATCGCCCTTTACAGCCCCGTCCAAGCCGGAAATAGTGTACTGTGCGAATGGCTTGCCCATCAACGTAGGAACCAAGCTTTCACCCTCAAATTTAACATTGCCTTGATTGTCCTTCGAATAAGCGATACCTTCCACCTTAATCGTATCGAAAGAAGGCATCTTCTCCGCAAACTTAGCGTTCAAAAGGATGAGAGTCATGCTGGAATCACAAGCAACCACACACTCAGCAGAGGAGTTTGTGTAGAGGGAACTATCAGCCATCACAATGTTCATCGTACCCGCATAGACCTTATCTTCCCCACTTGTTTGCTCTTGCTTCTTGGAATCATTATTCTCTTCCTCTTCATCATCACCGCAAGAAGCGAATCCGCATGCTACCATTCCGATAACAGACAATACTAAAAAAAACTTTTTCATTGTTTTATAATTTATTAATTATTAAATATTTACATTTTTAAAACTCATAATTTAAAGAGAGTCCCAATCGTCTTGGCTTCCCCAATTGGCAGAAACTGTTGCCCATGGAGACGAAATAGAAAGTGTCGTACTCCGCGTCACCCAAGTTCTTTCCCCAGAGCGTCCAAGAGAAACGTTTCTTATGGAAAGACAGGGAGGCTCCGAACAAAGAGTAGAATGGCTGCTCCTTGAGATTGGCTTCGTCCCAATAGATTTTGCCCGTTCCCTTCCAATCGACCGACAACGTCATATTGTCGAGCAGTTTCCTATTCACATTTATCGTGTAAGAAATCTGTGACGAAACCGTATTCATCGGAGAGAAAGGCACATAATTACCATCGTACGACGCGTGTCCGTCATTGAACTCCACGAACTTCGCGTTCGTGTAACCATACGAAGCGGAGAAGTCCCAAGCGGAAACCTTGTAATCCAAGGAGATTTCAACGCCGAAGCTACGGCTCTTCCCCGCATTCGCCATCAAACGACCGGTGTTCTTCCCCGCCGGGAAGACTGTCAGCTGCTGGTCACGGGCGTCGATGTAGAAGAGAGCCACATCCGTCGAAAAGGATTTGTCCGGCGTACGGAAATGTCCGCCCGCCTCGTAGGTCCAGCAATACTCGGGATCATAAGAGATGGCCTTTTGCGGATCGTAGTTCGCCACGCCCAAGTCATCGAAATGCATGCCCATATCGCCCATCATATCGTTCATCAAAGCGTTCTGCAGAATATCGGAAAAGATCTGCGTATTGAATCCGCCCGCCTTGTAGCCTTTAGCAGCGTATGCGTAAACATTATTACGCGAGTTAATATTATAGAGTACTGACACCTTAGGAAGCACCTCGAAAAATGACTTCGTCATCGAACCTTCCATACGGCTTTGCAAAGGCTTATAATCTTCCATGAAAGCAGTGAACAGGTAATTCAGTTGGGCTCCATTGTCATATTCGATCCTCGTCTTCTCGTAATCGAGACGAAGCCCCAACGTGAAGGTCCACTTGCCGAAGTTGAATTCCGACTGGTGGTAAGCCGCCCATCCGTAGGTAGGCAAATCGAATTCGCTTTCCACCACGAATTGGTTTTCCCTGACATCCAGTCTATCATCCGGCAAGACATGGCTGATTCCCTCGTTCGCATTCGCCAAAATGAGCTGTTCGATTCCGCTCCGTTTGAAGGTGACGGGAGCCTCCATGTCGTTATGTTTGAGGAAAACGAAAGCGCCCGACTTCCAGTTCCACCGTCTATCTTTTCCCGCCGACTGGAAAACCAATTCCTCCGTGGCGGCATGTTCCCTTTGCTTCTGGTTAAGGGTAAAGACCGATGCGGGCGAGAAATCCTGGTCGAGCAACATATCATCATCCAAACATTGGTAACTGGAGACCGAAGAGAACTCCCAGCGTTCAGCCTTGCGCGTCAGCACGAAGCCGTCGCTCAGGTTGAAACGGTCATAGCGGCACTCGTCATTATAGGCTACAGGGAAGCGCTTGTCTTCCGTCACCCTAGCATAAGCGTAGCCGCCCTGCCTCAACACGCCCAAAGAGAGAGCGTTTTCGAAGGAAAGACGGTCATTAGGACGCCACATCAGTCGATTACGGAAAGTCAGGCCATTGGAAGGGTCGCACCACTCATCGGTGCAAAGATTCTTAAACAAACCGTCCGTGTGAATAAAGTTAGCCGCGAGGGAGAGAGCGAAACGCTCGGAAGACTTGTGGTAAGTCGAAGCCTTCAAGCGCACCGTATTGCCCGTCGAATAATCCGCAGAGAAGCGTGTGCCCTGATAACTGAAGGGGGAAAGCGTGCTAAGGTTCAACAAACCGCACATCGTGTTCCTGCCATACAACGTGCCTTGCGGTCCGCGGAGGAACTCCATACGTTGAAGGTCGAACAAATCCATATCGAAAGCGTTTTTGTTAAGAATCGGGACATTGTCCACGACCACACCCACGACAGGCTGCTCGATGCGGGCGCCAAAGCCTCTGACATAGACCGAGGAGGTCATTTGAGAGCCGTAATCAGGCAAGTGGAAATTAGGAACATAAGCAGCGACATCCTTCGAAGAGGAGACATTATTCCGCTCAAGCTTCGTCATGGTGAAGACGTTTGCGGAGACGGGAAGTTCGTCGACAAACTTCTTCTCCTTCACGTCGGTCACCACGTCGATAGCATCCAGATACTCCATATCCATATCCTCCTCAGTCTCCGCAAAAGAGAGACGAGGCGAAAGAAACAGCGGAATAAGTAAGATGACGAACTTTTTCACTAGCATACGATTTCAAATCACGTCGCGAAATTACAAACAGATGGAGGGAAAGAATAGGATAAGTAGGATGAAAAATAGGATTATTTATGCCTGATAGAAGGGAAAGAAATCTTCACTCCCCCTTCGCGAAACGTTTACGGAACTCAAGAGGCGTCAGCAAGGTGTATTTTTTGAACTTACGGGTAAAATAGGAAGAATCAAGGATGTTGAGGCGTTCCGCCACCTCGGAAACAGGAAGGTCCGTCTCGCAGAGCAACGCTTTGGCGCGGATGATGAGCGAATCGTCAATCCACTGAGAGACCGGCTTGCCCGTCTCCCGCTTCACCACCCTATTCAGATGATTCGGTGTGATTTTCAGCGCTTCGGCATATTCGGGGATGGTACGGATAGGCATAGATTCGTCGAATAAGTCTCGTAGGAAGAGGTCGGCGCAACTCTCCATAAAGAGGTTGTCGGAGCCATTGCTCAACGAGTTCGCCTCCGCCAGCACGCTCATCACCAAGCACTTAATCAAATCCATATTCGCATTCGTTTTCGAGTATTCCGAACTCATCCTTGCAAATATAGAAGTGATGAAGGAGCCATGCTCCTCAGGGAAGGAATATTTCATCATCGTGCGGCTTTGAAGCAGTTTCACCTGACGAAGTTCGGTCTGGCAGAAGACACCGCTTCCAACGAAGCTATTATGGAAACCGCCCATATAGCCTTCGCAATCTTTATAATGTCTAATGGAGAAAGGAACGCCTTGCGGAATGAGCACCAGATCGCCCACAGAGAGCAATAGGCTCTTGTCGTTCGATTCGACGAATATCTCCCCCCGGGTCACATAGGCGAAACAATTCACCACAGAGCAGATCGTCGCCGGGAAGACCATCTTCTGACAAGAAGCGTTCAAGCTCCGGATGGAGAAAGGCTCCATGTCCGGGCGACCCGTATGCCCCATCTCTCTCATGTGGTGATGTTCATTCATATCTAAAGGGGAAATAAAAAAAGCGCAACCTAACAGGCTACGCTTTGATTTCTGAGGTCCCTAGCAGATTCGAACTGCTGTAAACGGTTTTGCAGACCGGTACCTAACCACTCGGCCAAAGGACCATTTTCGTTGCTTTTGCGAGTGCAAATGTAATGTAAATTCCGTTATCCGCCAAATAATATTTCGTTTTTTTATTTGAAATTATTCTCAAACAGCAATTATTTTCTCCCATAAATAGTCATATTACACACTCAATTAAGAGATTACGATTAGATTTACCAATAAAAAAAATTTTATGTGTTTCCGCTTAATTTTATCAAAGGCATGCATCCAACTCGACCCATTTCCCATCTTAACGGATCAATTCATAACGGAGATTCTCCGGTTTCGAAGCGCAATGATCCGCCAGAAGGAAGCGTTCTTCGTCGTCGATTTGGGCCACAATGCGCAAACGCTTCTTCGTCAAGGCGGCGAGCAGAGAGAACTCACCTTGCCCCGTCTCTTCGACGACGCACTCCCCCTCATCCGGCAAAGAAGCGATACGGGCGCTCATCTCATCGATACGCTTCAATGCGCGACGGGCGTTACGTTCCACCGTACGTCCCTTATAAATATAGTTATGCAAGACAAGATCCTTGAAATAGGCGGGCGTCTCCAACTCTTCAGAGATTTTCGCATATTCGTCTTCGTAATAGTGCTGCGTCAGCTGTGCGCTCTTCAGCGACTTAACCTCCTTACGGGAAGGATGTTCCGGAGAAATCCTTGGCAAGACACGCACCTCGACGTGTCCTTTTCTAAGGAGGAACTCCTTCTTAGGGAAGAAGTGTCCGATACCATGTATCACCAAAGGAATGATGTCCACACCGAAGCGCTCCGCCAGATGGAAGGCACCTTTATGGAAGCGCAAGATGGAACAATCAGCCGAGCGGGTCCCCTCCGGGAAGACGAGGATGGAATAGCCTCGGTCGATAGCACTCTTCAACTCGGTCTCGTGTTGTTCCAAGCCTTCGGAGACAGGCAAGAACTCCGCATAACGGATAATCCATCCATAGAAGGGGCAGTTCCACACCCATTTGTTCGTCAGACAAACAATCTTAGGGCTGAGCATCAACGTATAGAGCAAATCCAGATGCGACTGGTGGTTACAGATGACAATGCCCGGCTTCTCGAACTGTTCGTCCATCGGGTTGTCCACATGATGCGTCACGCCCGGCATCAGTTTGACCAACACATTGAAAATTCCACATAGACGTCTATGATAGAATGCCTTATGCGATTCGGAGCGTCCCCCCACAGTCAACACGAAGAACCCAAGTAGGGACATATAGATAGTTCCGACGAAAAACACCAAGAAACTACCGATTGTCAGGAGAAGATTTTTCAGCGTGATCGGCATGAGACGGTTCTCCCCCTTCGACTTCGTCAGCCAATTGAAAATCAGCGGAGGAAAGAAATAAGCCATCAAAATGACGGAGAACATTCCCACGATGGTCACCTCCGCCAAGGAACGCATGGCAGGATGCTTGGCGATGACCAACGTACCGATACCGACGAACATGATCAAGGCGGAGAGCATGACCGAATTCTTGTATGAGGCGAGCACCTTCTTGCCGTAGGCATACTCGTGGACCAACCCCTCCGTGACGAATATCGTATAATCGTCACCCTGACCGAAGATGAAGGTGGCGAGGATGATGTTCACGATATTGAAGCGCATATCCAGCACGCCCATGATACCCAATATCCATATCCAGCCCACCGTAAGCGGAATGAAGGAGAGAAGCGCCAACTCGGAGCGTCTGAACGAAAGGAGAAGGAAGACGAATACAATGAATCCGCAGATATACAACACATTATTAAAATCATCAGACAAGGAATCCACCAATTTGCTCAGCATAGAACGTCCGTCAAACGTGAAGAGATGGTCGTCAACCCCCTCCAGCACGGTGAGCACCTTATCGGAAGATTCAGGCGCATGTTCCAAAATCGAGTAGACAAACCAGCGGTCACCCTCCCGCATCACATAATTCTTGCCTATGGTATTGAACATCCAATCGAAATGACCGTCAGGCACAACATCAAAATGTTTACCAATCAGTCGCAAGAACGGATCGAACGCATCAGCCGAGAAGCCGTTAGCCACCGCATGGGCACGAATTTTTTCGGCGGCGTCCGGATGAGCCGTCCAGAATGCGTTCCACCTATCCGCCCGCTCCTTCTGCTGTTCCATCGAAGGGAGGAACGAACCGATGCCCGAAGCCTTAGCAATCGCACCGGAGCTCCGCAAGCCTTCCATAACACCCTGAGTCTTTTCATAGTTACGAAGAGCGTCATCCATCGTCTCGCCCTCCACGACGCAGAATGTCTTCATCAATCCCGACTCCGTCTCAGCGGTCAGCTTAGCCATGCGAGTACGTTGGTCGGGCGTCATATAATTGATAGCGGACATATCCGTCTCGAACGTAGGTTCCATACTGAAATAGATAAGCGGAACTGTCAGGAGGACGATAAGCGCCACCGCCACCCTATTCTTCTCGAACTGGAATTCGGCGATTTTACCGAACATCAGTTTGTGGGAAGTATTCCCCTTAAAGAGTTTCCCGACGAAAAGATGAGGCAGGGAAAAGAGGACGAACAAGATGGTGCCCACCAACAGAAGCGAGGCGAACAGACCCATGTCGCGCATAGCATCAGAGCGGATGAAGAGCAGACTCAGGAAAGCGCCCACCGTGGTGATGTTGCCAGTCACTAACGGATCGACGATATCGTTGATTGCCTCCGTGCGGGAGTGTCCATCCTTGAGATGCGCAAGGAAATGGAGCGGATAGTTCACCGCAATGCCCACAATGACGGAACCGATGCCCACGGCGATGACCGACACATCCCCCTTCAGCAGGGAGAGGAACGCCAAAGCGAAGAGAAGGCCGAAGGCTATCGTAAAGAGAATCAGTCCGATGGCACGCAAGTCACGATAGAAAAGCAGCAGCAAAACGGTAATCAGCGCCAAGGCGATGACGGTAGACCATACACTGTCCGACTTAATCTGCTCCGCATTGGTGATGGAAATTACCGCCGGACCGATGTAAGTCACGGAGAGGCTCCCCTCATACTTCTCCATCACCTTATGAGCCGCCTCGTCAATAGATGCGACCCACTCCTTGTTCAGCCTAGTCTCGCTGGAAGGCAAGGCGGAAGAGACGGAGACCATGATAGCGGCACTATCCTTATCAAGCAGGAAACCATCCTTCATGTTGTCGCCATCGGAAGGACGAAGCTCGTTCAGCCGAGAGAAGACAGGAAGAGAGAGATGCAAAGGATCACGGGTGATGATGCCCGAGGCGAAAGCGCCCGTAGGCGAATAGAGCGATATGCGGTTCTCCGCCATAATTTTTCCTAAAAGAGAATCGCTCCACAAAGAATCCAGACGGGCGTAGTCAGACTCCCGCAGATAGTAAGGCAGATTCTCCAAGACGAAATCCATGGTTTTCATCACCACCTCACCGTCCGTCTTCAAGAACACCTCGGAAGTGAGACGGGAAGTGTCCGACGTCTGTAGGAAATCGACGAAATCCTGCGCAGCCGCCTCCATCTTGGGGAAGTCGACGGGAAGAGAATCCGCCATCGAGACGTAAGCCATGACACGATTGGAAGCGCTAAAACGTTGGAAAGCGGAATTCACCCGCTCATCGGTCGAACTCTGCGGCAGGAACTTACTGATGTCCTCGACGAAACCGATTTTCGTAGCGCACAAAGCCAGCAAAGCGACCACCGTCCCCAGCAATATCATTAATAAAGTACGTCTTCCCTCAAAGAAGAGGTACGCCTTTTTGACTATATTCATCGTAAAAAAGAAATGTTTCGCACAAAGTTAATACAATTTTGAATTACGGATTTTGAATTATGAATTATAAGGGTAGAGGTTTATTAACATGATATAGATTATTTCGATATCGCAGGCATCGTCCAATCAGGCAGAGCCAATATTCTATAGAAAAAAGAACGCCGCACTCCTCGGAGGAATGCGGCGGCGTAGAGAATCACCATTCATATGACTTTATGGATGGAAGATGATATGACTCTAGAATTCTCATCCTATATTCATCGGTGGGCATTGAATACAATCGCAGTCTGCTATAGTGTACATAACCGATTCTTCCATCTTTTGTCTTAACTTTAAGCATTTTAGAGAACTCTATATCTTCTTGAGTCATATCGATGATAATAACGTCCTCCCCAGTTGAAATCTTGCCTATTACATTTGATCTCAGATTCGAAGAATCTCGGAGATTTACATACCCATCACTATCAATAACTCTTCCTTTTACAATCGAATACCCGTTATCTAGTTCCCCTTCACGATTTGGATCACCAAAAGGCATGTTAACATCCAATCCCCAATTAATAATATCTTTTAATTGCTTATTTCCATAGTAATTTTTATTGTTTACCCTTTCTATAAAGTCATATCCATGCATACTTACCATATGATCGATACATTTGAGGGCGCCAACAGCTTCGCCACATGAATGCTTCGCATTAAATTCATCACAGAAATCGTCTAACAACAAGACCATGTAACACAAGCATTCGTCTTTAAGATCGAGAGGGACATCTATGTAATCAAAGACATTTATATACATATAAATAAGCGTGCAGAATTCGGGTTCACCCTGAGCACGTGTATAATTTTCAGGCACTTCCGATTCGAAATGTGCGATATGTTTTATGAAATCCTTCCGGATTCCCCTCTCTAAATTATTGTAAAAAAGGGCATATCTTAATTCTTTCCAAAACCTATCATCCGGCCACGTATATTGAGCAGCCGCTTTTTGTAAAAGTAACTTGTTCTTTTCGTAGTTATGGTGATAAACAACGTTATAAGCGAGATCCGGAGAGAGAACAAATTTTGACAACGCATGTTTATCATCGTGGAAAAGCAACTGGTTATAATAATAATCCAATGAGTCGTCAGCATACTTCATGGCGGCTAACGCCTCTTCCGCATCACGCTTCGGTTCTCCTTCTATCTGGGATTCATAAGAAGGGTAATAATAAACGCTTTCAGAGCCATGTCTGAAAACCATGCCGTCCGTAAACAATTGATCTTCTCCTTCCGGATAAAAGACAGATGGGATGGTGTCGACATCAATGCCCCAATACTCCAAACATCTTTTTTTGAACTCTTCCCTGGTTGGAAATAGATAATGTTTTTCTTCCAAATAGGGTTTTAAAACCGCCATCTCCTTTTCCGCATACGATTCTCCTTTCTCCTTTTGGGGAAGAGTTGATATCGTTGATAAACTATCTTTAGTCTCTTCTTTTGAAGCGACCTTATTATCCGCACATGAAACCATTAAAGTACTAAACACACTCAATGGCAAAAGAAGCGCCAATGTTTTTTTTATTCTTTTGTTCATATCATTATACTATTTCGTTCTTAAAATCCAAGCTAAACTCTACCACCCCAAACCATACATTCAAATGCGGGAAGCAAAAACACCCCCAAAAGGAGAGTAGGCGACATAAGGGGAAGACTATTTAATCCGGACCTCGATTTAAGTCATACTGGATGGGTTTTACAATCACATCCAGCTTCGAGCAGAATCGCCACCAAAAAAAATGGAAGGTACGGCAGCGTGCGAAGTTCAAAGAGAAGTTCTGTAACAAGGATTCATTAAGCATCCCCATTGCCCCCTCTTTGAAGGAATTGAATCTACCATGAACAACCATTTTTTTGTCATTTAATCGAACTATCCATGTCCGCCTTCGCTTGTTCTATATGTTTCCAGTTTTCATGATCTTCGATTAGTCTGTCTATTAATTGAGGACTACCTTCATTTGCACACCGATTTCTTGATACTTCATCTCAGCATCATAAAAATTGTCATAACACCATTGGATGTCTTCCGCTTTTATATTTTTAACGAGATTAATTTCCACTGAATCATATTGTTCATTATTAATGAATACATATTGCCTATATGCTTCAGGGAAAGAATCCAAGTCATTTCCAGAGTTTGACGTTGGATGTTCCGATGTGCCGCAAGCCGTCCAAAGAAGGAGGGGGAGGAAAATAAATAGAATGGGTTTCGCCATATTCATTTTTTTTGTAAAATTAATCAATTTTTATTGATGAAATAAAGCGAGAACGATTATGTTGCTGGCAAAAGGATTACTACGAAGAATCGCCGCCGCACAAAAAAGCAGAGGTAAAATTATACGTCATGCAAGAGAATCTCCTACGGGAGCAATGTCGTGTAGTCGAAAGGGATACGATCTTTTTCTCCTGTATCATGATTGACGCCATCGAAAAAACATCAACATTATTAAACCAACCATACGGGTACGATTCGCTACAATACGACCTTTATGGTCTAAATTCAAGTGACAACATAGTGTACCAATTCCCACCCATATTCCTCCACCATGCGCCGATTCGAAGCGTATTCTCATGCTTCCCCATCCTTTTTTGACCGTCCCAAATAACTTTTCGAAGGTAATTTTCTCAAATAAGAAAGCGACAGGAACCAACATCCAATGACAGCCACCTTCCACATCGAAAATTTAAAACATTCACAATCAATTCTCTACAAAGATTATTTTCAGCTCAGAATTAATCAATTATTTTTTTAGAAAAAAAAAGGCGATTTTTCTTTGCATTAGAAAAAAGAAGCCGTACCTTTGCAGTGCGATTTCAAAGGGAATCGATTACATGCGGGATGGAGCAGTTGGCAGCTCGTTGGGCTCATAACCCAAAGGTCACAAGTTCGAGTCTTGTTCCCGCAACGAAAACCTCAATAACGTTATTGAGGTTTTTTTTGCGTTTTCCTTCCGAAAAAATTCCGAAAGAGAAAAAAAAGCATTTAATTTGCAAACAGAAACATTATTGAAAATTACATTTTATAAAAATTATAAAAATGGATAAATTACTGAGATACTCCGGCATCATTATCATCCTCTTAGGCGTGATATGCCTTATGTTGCAATTTTTCGGCGTGATTACCGGGAACGGAATCCTTGCCACGGCTGCCATTCTTTTCATTGTGGGGCTCGCCGCTCATATTATTGTCAACAAATACTTCGTTAACGATTAACCGGAGAAACAAAAAACAAAGGGGCGTCGTTTCAATGAAGCGACGCCCTTTTTTTTAGATGTTTCCCGAAGGCTTTCCGAACGTCAAGCCTTCACGGTTATCTCGAAGTCGGCGAAACGGATTTCATCACCCGGCACAATCTTAGCGCGCTTGCGGAGTTCCCGCTCCCCATTGCGCAAGACAAGTCCCTCCACGACGACATCCTGCGCCTCACTGCCGGAGCCTACCACATGGGTGGCTTTCAGCAACTGTATCAACGGAATGAACGATTCGCCTTCCCGTAACGTGAATTGAATTTTTTCCATCGCATATCACTTTATTAGATTGCGAAATTAAGCATAAATGTTGGATTATTTTCTAACTTTGCAAATTGGTTAAAGCGGTTATTAAATTTTAACGATATGAAGATAGCATTCATCGGCGCCGGCAATATGGGAGGCGCCATTGTCAAAGGTTTATACCTTAGCAAAGCATGCAAAGCGGACGAACTTTTCGTCGCTGATGCCAGTGAAGAGACCCTGAAAAATATCTCGAAAATTAACAAGAACATTTTCATCACCACCAACAACAACGAGGCGGTCAAGAAAGCGGACTACGTCCTCATCGCCGTGAAACCTTGGTTGGTCGACACTGTTCTCGAAGGCATTAAATCTTCCATTAACCCGAACCAAGTCATTATTTCCATCGCCGCTGGCGTGGAACTCAGCCATATCGCCGAAGTCATCGGCAAAAAGAACGCTCTTTTCAGGGTATTGCCTAACACGGCGGTCGCACTGCTCGCCGGCATGAACTTCGTCAGCACGCTCAACACGACCAAAGAGCAGGATGATTTCGTGCTCGGTCTGTTCAATAAACTTGGCAGAGCCATCATGATTCCTGAAAAGCAGATGAGCGCATTCACCAGCGTCTCCTCTTGCGGTATCGCCTACGCGCTCCGCTATTTGCGCGCCGCTACGGAAGGCGCCGTAGAGTTGGGCATCAGACCAGACATCGCACAAGAGGTGATCGCGCAAACCATGATCGGCGCAGCTGAACTGATCCTCAAGAATAAGACAAACGCCGAATACGAAATCGACAAAGTGACCACCCCTGGCGGATGGACCATCAAAGGTCTCAACGCCATGGAGGAATACGGATTCACCAACTCGGTCATCAAAGGCATTAAAGCTAATAATTAATAAAATCGAAGTTTCACCCTGATTGACGAACATTATGGTAAACGATCAAATAAAACAAATCGCTTTGCGTATGAAGTGCTTACGCGAAGACCTTGAGATTACAACTGAGAAAATGGCTGAGGTCTGCTCGGTCGCTCCTGCCGAATATTCCGCTTACGAGAGCGGAGAAAAGGATATTCCGGTCAGCATCCTCCACTGCATCTCCCAATATTGCGGTGTGGAAATGACATCCCTCCTCTTCGGCGAAGACCCGCACATGAGGACCTACTGCCTGACAAGAAAAGGCAAAGGGACAGCCATGGAACGTACCAAGGCTTACAAATACCAATCCCTCGCTGCCGGATTCATCGACAGGAAGGGTGATCCGTTCGTCGTCACCGTGGAGCCGAATGACGCTCCCATCCACCTCAACTCCCACCCGGGACAAGAGTTCAACATGGTGTTGGAAGGCAGCATGCTCATCAGCATCAACGGCAAGGAACTGACCTTGGAAGAGGGTGACAGCATCTATTTCGACTCCAACAAACTGCATGGCATGAAGGCGCTCAACAATAAAACGGTTAAGTTCCTCGCCATCATCCTTTAAAACAAACACCGAACAGATTTACAACGACAATCACTAGCCTATTATGGTAGAAAAATATGTTAATAGAGTGAAGTTCGATTCGTATGAGGACTTCAAAGAGAATTTTAAAATAATAGTTCCGGAACATTTCAACTTCGGCTACGACATCGTCGACGGTTGGGCCCATGAGGCACCTAACAAGGTGGCAATGATCTGGACAAACGACCAAGGCGAACGCATAGACTTCACTTTCGCCGATTTGAAAAGGGAAACTGACAAGACCGCATCCTACTTCCAGTCTTTGGGAATCGGTAAGGGTGACATGGTGATGCTTATCCTCAAACGTAGATACGAGTTCTGGTTCTCCATCGTCGCTCTCCATAAAATCGGTGCGATCGCCATCCCGGCAACCCACCTTTTGACGAAAAAAGATATCGTCTACCGTTGCAACGCGGCAGGCATCAAGGCTATCGTGGCATACGGCGATGAGATCATCATCCCGCACGTAAACGACTCCGTAGCCGATTCTCCGACATTGAAATATAGAATTTCAGTCGGTCCTATCATCCCAGAGGGATGGGAGGATTTCCACAAAGGCATCGAATCAGCCGCTCCGTTCGTAGCTCCGGCACGCAACGACAACGAAGACATGATGCTTCTCTATTTCACCTCAGGTACCACGGGCAATCCTAAAATGGTGGTTCACACCTTCACCTACCCGCTCGGACATATCGTAACGGGTAAATATTGGCAGAATCTCCAAGAGGACAGCCTCCACTTGACAGTAGCGGATACCGGCTGGGGTAAATGCGCTTGGGGTAAGATCTATGGGCAATGGATCTCCGGAGCCACCATCTTCGTGTACGACCACGTGAAATTCAACCCTGCGGATATGCTCCATATCATCGAGAAATTCCGCATCAGCTCATTCTGCGCACCTCCGACCGTATTCCGCTTCATGATGAAAGAAGGATTGGAGAATTACGATTTGTCATCCCTGAAGCAATGCTTCATCGCAGGAGAGCCTTTGAATCCAGTTATCTACGAGGATTTCCACAAAGCTACCGGCATCAAGCTGATGGAGGGATTCGGACAGACGGAGACTACCGTTTCCATCGCCACATTCCCATGGTTGGAGCCTAAGCCAGGCTCAATGGGAAAACCTAATCCGAACTTCGACATAGACCTTATCGCTCCGGACGGACACTCCGTAGAGGACGGCGAGCAAGGAGAAGTAATCATCCGCACCGAGCCTAAGAGACCTGTCGGACTCTTCAAAGAATACTATCTCGACCCTGCGAAGAACGCCGAGTGCTTCTACGGGGGCGCATACCATACGGGCGACGTCGCTTGGCGTGACGAGGACGGCTACTACTGGTTCGTCGGAAGAACAGACGACGTAATCAAGAGTTCCGGCTACCGTATCGGTCCTTTCGAGGTGGAGAGCGCCTTGCTTACCCACCCTGCGGTTTTGGAGTGCGCCATCACTGGCGTGCCTGACGAGATACGCGGACAAGTCGTAAAGGCTACCATCGTACTTACGAAAGAATATAAAGGCAAAGAGAGCGACGCCCTCATCAAAGATATCCAAGACCACGTTAAACGCACGACCGCCCCTTACAAATATCCGCGCGTCGTGGAATTCGTGGACGAAATGCCTAAGACATTCAGCGGCAAAATCAAGAGGTCGGAATTAAGAGGCAACAAAAAATAGTGATGAAGAGACGAATAGCAATCAAGATTGGCAGCAACGTGCTCGCCGCCCAAGAGGGAGGGTTGGACCTGAACCGCATCAAGCAGTTGGTCGCCCAAGTCTCCGCACTGCATAGGCAAGGATTCGAGATCATCATGATCTCCTCCGGTGCCGTCGCAGCGGGACGTTCCCTCATCACGGACG
>CALCUH010000091.1 GCA_937907165.1 uncultured Bacteroidales bacterium
ACTCAAGTGGCAGTGGGCACTAAGTTGGAACCTACGCTCAGTGAGAAGACAGAGGAAGATAAATTCTCCATCTGCACTTTTGACCGTAGCATTGTTGTAGAGAATGCGGATGCTGATATCAGTGTGTGCGATGTAATTGGTTGTCTTGTCGCCCGTAGAGTGGGTGTGCATTCCGTGTCGGAACGCATCGAAGTTCCAAACATAGGCGTTTATGTCGTTAAATGCGGTGATGTGGTCAGACGTGTGATAGTCAAGTGACAAAATTTTGTATTTTTGCACTTGGTTTTGGACTATTGTCTTACGAGGGCACTCTCAACTGAAATGTTTTTAGCGTATTTGAATTACAATTATTTTATCAAACATAATTATTATGAAAAATTTAATTTGCTCGCGGATATTGTCCGTATTATGCTGCTTACTGATGGTGACATCAGTTTGTGGAGCGGAAGGTTTGTCTGCTCCAAAAGGTGATGGTTCAGCTGAGAATCCATTCCAGATTTCCAATGCGGACGAGCTTTACTGGTTCGCCAGTCATGTCGATTCAGGATACTATTCCGCCAATGCGGTGCTGACCCAAGACATAGTCGTCAACGAAAATTTGGCGTTTGATGCGAAAGAGGTTTCTGTTGATTCAAAAGGGAATCTTCTTGATCGAGATGAAAATATTATAGGTGATTCTATCTATAGGAAATGGAAGCCTATTTGTTCCCAATATTACAGAGATGCTATGGAATATTCTTCTGAAAAAGTGTTCTATCAAGGAACATTCGATGGTAAAAATCATACTATTAGCGGATTGTATGTGACTGCATATGATGATTATTTTTTGAGTTATGGTTTCTTTTCTGCCATTTACCAAGCCACCATACGGAATGTGGGAATTATCAACTCCGTTTTTGTGGGGCAGAAACATATGAGTGCATTATGTGGCGTAAATAATAGCGGTACGATCGTGAATTGTTTCAGCTCGAGTGTCGTGCGTTCCTCATTTAAAGAATCTTATGCCGGTGGAGTATGTGAGTATAATCTGTATGGCACGATAGACTCCTGTTATCATGCCGGCTTTGTCCGTGGAGGTGAGAATGCTAATGGTGGTGTGTGCGCAAAAAACGTGGGTGGTATTGTGAAAAATTGCTATAATATTGGTTTCGTTGGAGGAGACGAAGTGATTGGTGGAATATGCGGAATAAATTATTCAGGGACAATCATTAACTGTCACAATAGCGGAATTGTAGAAGAGGATGCGAGTGAGATGGGCGGATATATTGGTGGAATCTGCGGAGAAAATAATGATACGATAGCTTGGTGCTACAATGAAGGATCCGTTAGCGGTACGGGTCCCATCGGTGGTATAGTTGGAGATGGTGACAATGATGGGGTGATATCCAATTGTTACAATATAGGTTCGGTTTATTGTAACGATTACTACTATATGGGTGGTATCCTTGGAGATAATGTCGGGAAAATTGTCAACTGCTATAACAGGGGAACTCTTTCCTGTGAGGAATGCGATAAGGATGAAATATGTCCGACCATGTCCAAAGAAAAGCAAATTGACTCATGTTTTTATCTTCTCATCGATGGCCCATCTAACAAAGAGGGCGTGGGAAAAACATCCGAAGAATTCGTTGATGGTTCCGTGGCTGTTCTACTGCGCAAAGGAAGTAAATCGGAGACCGGTTCCTTATGGGGCCAGAATCTTGCGAAAGGCGACTCCGTACCTAACTTTTCAGGAAGGATTGTCCTGAAAATTGATTATGAAAATACTGATTTCGCATCTGATACGTTCGATTTCTCGAAGGGGTATACCATTACCAAAATTCCGGGCAAACTTGGTCATACCTTCGAGGGGTGGTTCGATAATCCTGACTTCACGGGCTCCCCGATCTCTGTTATCGAGGCGGACTCCGTGACGGGTAGCGTTAAGCTTTATCCTAAGTTCACCGTGAATAGATATCTTATCCAATATTTGGTGGATGACGAACTTTACCACTCCGATTCCATCGAATTCGGTGCTTCGATAGATGTTGCCGAAAGCCCGGAGAAGGTTGGATATACTTTTCAAGGATGGGAGAACGTGCCTCAATTTATGCCAGACAGCGATGTGGTGGTGACGGCTAAATTTAAAGGAAACATACATCTATTCCAATCTTATGTAGACGGCGTTGTTTTTGAAAGCTATAACCTTCAGTATGGCGATTCGATACACCCTTTCGTACCTGAAAAACATGGCTATACCTTCTCGGGTTGGGGCGAAATGCCTCTGGTAATGCCAGATAGCGATGTGGTGGTGATGGGCTCTTTCTCCCTTAACCGCCATTCCCTGATTTATGTTGTTGAAAATGAGACCTATCGAATCGATACCATCGCATATGACTCTTCTTTGATTTCTTGGCAAGGACCAGAGCGCTGGGGATGCTCTTTTGTGGAGTGGCAAGGCTTACCTGAAAGGATGCCTGACGAAGATGTGGTGGTGACGGCTGTTTATACGATTGTTTATCCTATCAGAACCTCTCACAAGGGGGAAGAGACCTTTTTCCATATTAACAATGTGGATGACCTTTATTGGTTCGCCTCTTTTGTGAACCATAGAATAGGTAACACAAAAATCAACGCTATTCTGGATGCTGACATTGTGGTCAATAATCTCAAGTTTGTAGGGGAGGATAGTATCGTGACTGAAGGGGAAACGTATAAGGAATGGGTTCCTATTGGAAACGATAGCGTTCCATACATGGGCGTCTTTGATGGTAATAACCATACATTGGAGGGATTGTATTGCGACAATAGAAATGCTGATTATGTTGGCCTGTTTGGCTATGTGAAAGATGGTACCGTGAAAAATGTCGGCGTCGTCAATTCTTATTTCCATGGTGAAAATGGTGTCGGCGGTGTGTGCGGATATGTCAAAAATGGTGCGCTTGACAGTTGTTATTGCTCGGGTGTCATAGACGGTGAAAGTGCTGGTGGTGTGTGCTACGTTTGTGAGTATGGGGATATCACCAATTGCTATAATCTTTCCGCTGTGCGTGGAATGATTGCGGGTGGCGTGTGTGTGTATGCTTTTGGTGACGTGGCGAACTGCTACAATGCGGGTACGGTCAGTGGTGATTATGCTGCGGGTGTTTGTGCGGAATATTATGGTTCGGATACCAGTGGCACATCTATTATGACAAATTGCTACAACGTGGGGTCTGTTAATGGAATTTCATATGCTTGTGGTATATGTTTGGAAACAAAGCAGGGAACAATCACCAACTGCTATAACATAGGGCAAGTGAGCGGACAGAATATCGTAAGCGGCTTCTGCGGGATGAATGATGGGGGTGCGATTGACAATTGCTATTTCCTTTCTGGAACAGATGATTATGCTGCACAAAAAGTCGCTGAAGAATTCAAAGATGGTACCGTGGTAGGTCTCTTGAATGCGGGACAGAAGGAACCTGTATGGGCTCAAGGTGCCAATCACCCTATTCTTTTATGTAACCATCTCCATGAATTCGATAATGACGGTTTTTGCTTTTGTGATGCTTATCAGAAGCCTGCATTGGTGGACGGCGTTTATCAAATCTCCAATGCGGGTGAACTTTACTGGTTCTCCGATTTCGTGAACCATGGCATCGTGTTTAATATTAATGCCAACGCTATACTGACAGCTGATATCGTAGTCAACGAACTTGAATTCGTCGGAAAAGATAGCATCGTGACAGAGGGGAAAAATTATAGGGAATGGGATCCTATTGGAAGAGAAAAAAGACCTTATTGTGGAACCTTTAACGGTAATCATCATACTATTAGTGGACTCTATTTGGGTGATAAGTTTAATAATCCGATTGTGGAAGGCTTGACGGAAGGTCCAGTCGCACTCCTGGAAGAGGGGGCAGATAATAAGATGCGTTTGGTAGGTCTCTTTGGATGTGTGAAAGACGACTCCATTAAAAATGTCGGTGTCATTAACTCCTATTTCCAAAATAGTAATATCGCGGGTGGTATATGCGCAATGTGCAGAAATTCTGTCATCGACAGTTGTTACAACGCAAGCCGAGTCGTTGGCAACCAATACACGGGAGGTATCTGTGGATTGATAGAGGATAACGGAACGATCTCCAACTGTTACAACACAGGCTCTGTCTCTGACGAAATTGCGGTTGGCGGTGTGTGTGGAAGATGTGGATTTGGTAGGATTGTAAACTGCTATAATACAAGTGATATATTTGTGTCGGGTAGCGAGATGCTCGTTGGTGGTGTGTGTGGTGAATGTGGTGTTGTGGGTTCTCTGCAAATGTGCCATAACACCGGTAATATTCGTGTGGAAGGAACTTTTTTGACGATTGGTGGTGTGTGTGGTGTTCTTGAGGGAAATCTTGAATATTGTTACAATATGGGGGCTATTCAAGGAAATGCAGAGCCCTTTTTGTCCGCTGGTGGCGTGTGTGGATACGCTGACCTAACTTCTCATTTTATCCAAAATTGCTTCAATACGGGTGATATGGATGTGGAAGGCCCATCTGCCTATGCCTATGCCTGTGGCATTTGTGGCGTAACTTATGGCGGCGAAATCGTCAATTGCTATAATGTGGGGAGGATAAATGGAAATTATGCTGGTGACGTGTATACGCATGAGGAAGACATGCCTGATTGTGAAATTATCAATTGCTATAGTCTCTCGGATGCCGAATCGGACAATCCGATGTATAAAACAGCCAAGCAATTCGCCGATGGTACAGTCGCCGCTTTGTTGCATGAGGGTGAGAATGGATCCCAATGGGGTCAGAATTTGTCGGCGGAAAACTCTTTGCCGGATTTCTCCGGCGTGATTGCCAATCAGGTCTCTTCATTTGCCTCCAATAATGCGTCCGATGATGTCGAGATTTGGGGCTATGAGGGCGCCATCTACGTGGATAACGCTCATGCGGACATCTACGTCTATGACCTCTTCGGCAGATTGGTCGTACGCGTGGCGGCAGCGGGATGCGGTGCAGTCATCCCTATGGATGTTAAGCGAATATACATTGTGAAATGTGGTCATGTCGTAAAGAAAATTATGCTTTAATTTTTTATCTCTGGTCGATGGGCTGGACAGAAACCCGCCCATAACACAGGGAGCCTATTCTTAGGGGATGTTCCCTTTAGGAATAGTTAATCAAGGGGGAGGTGCGGAGACAATCCGTGCCTCCCTCGCTTTTTATGCGCTTGCCGCATAGGCGGGAGGATTCCCCAAAATTCTGAATTTGAGAAGACGTTGCGCTTCTTAGAATTGTTGATTTTCATTGAAGTTGTGTTCGTAACCATCCTTTGTCCTTCATGACGGAAGGATTCCTCGTGCTTTCGTCACCGCCGTGTGTTGATGGTCCTGATTCTTAAAAAACGATTTGAAAAAGGAGCGCAGAGACCGGCGGGGCGGATTTTTTCGATTAGAGGAAAATTATTGCCCTATTTTTACTATCTTTGGAAGTTTTTAAACCGAGTATTTATAACAGATATAGATTATGTCAGAGTTAAACATTGATTGGGCGAATCTCAAGTTCGGTTATATGCCGACGGATTACAATGTGCGTTGCCACTTCAAGAATGGCGCGTGGGGTGAAATCGAAGTAAGTTCGGAAGAGTATCTTAACATCCACATGGCGGCTACTTGCTTGCACTATGGACAAGAGGCGTTCGAAGGCTTGAAGGCTTATCGTTGCAAGGACGGAAAAATCCGTATTTTCCGCATGGAAGCTAACGCTGAGCGTTTGCAGTCTACATGCCGTGGTATCATGATGCCGGAACTCTCTACTGAGAAGTTCTGCGAGATGATTAAGAAGGTGGTGAAGTTGAACGAGCGTTTCATTCCTCCTTACGAGAGCGGCGCTTCTTTGTATATCCGTCCGTTGTTGATCGGTACGGGCGCTCAGGTAGGTGTCCATCCTGCTAACGAATATATTTTCGTCGTATTCGTCACACCGGTAGGTCCTTACTTTAAGGGTGGCTTCTCCGCTAATCCTTATGTGGTTATCCGTGAGTATGACCGTTCGGCTCCTCTCGGAACGGGTATCTACAAGGTGGGTGGTAACTACGCTGCCAGCCTTTTGGCTAACAAGAAGGCTCATGATTTGGGCTACGCTTGCGAGTTCTATTTGGACGCTAAGGAGAAGAAATATATCGATGAGGCTGGTGCAGCTAACTTCTTCGGTATCAAGGATAACACATACATCACTCCTAAGTCAACATCTATCCTCCCATCTATCACAAACAAGTCGCTCATGCAGCTTGCTGAGGATCTCGGAATGAAGGTTGAGCGCCGTCAGATACCAGAGGAAGAACTCGAAACCTTCGAAGAAGCAG
>CALCUH010000092.1 GCA_937907165.1 uncultured Bacteroidales bacterium
ATTGTTTAACTAAGATTTAAAGGTAACTGGTCTGATAAGTGATAGTATTACACTTGTTCCTTGCATTCAATGTAAGGTGGAAGTTCAAACCAAGCTGTTACTCTGTTTGACATGTGTGTGATTTTTATATTTAAACATCTAAAATAATATTTTTATCCTTACATTTACATTATCGTAACACACATCACAGTAATATGTATTACGATATTTATCGATATGAAATAACTCATCAAAACATCTAAATTCCTCCCCTTATGCTCCGCTTCATCTCCGACTCCGCCCACTACAGCGTCGTGCTCGACCAGCTCCAGCATGCGAAACGCACGCTTTGGATTGGCACCGCTGATATCAAAGATCTCTATATCGAGACGAATGGTGAAAAGAAGCCTTTCCTCGCCTTGCTTGCCGAGCTGATCAAACGGGGCGTGGAGGTGCGCCTTATCCATGCGAAGGAACCTGGTCCCGCTTTTCGTGAGGATTTCGACAGGTTCCCTCTTCTTGCCCAAGGTTTGGAACGTGCCTTGTGTCCGCGTGTCCACTTCAAACTGGTCATCATCGACTGCGAAAGGGCTTACATCGGCAGCGCTAATCTGACGGGCGCTGGTATGGGTATGAAAGGGGAGCACACCCGCAATTTCGAGGCGGGCGTCTTTACCGATGTGCCTGAACTGGTGGAAGCTGCTATGAATGAGTTCGACGACGTCTGGATGGGGAAGATGTGCAAGAAGTGCAAACGCAGAGCTTTCTGCGGTGACCCTATCGCTTGAGCGTTTGAATGTTTTTTATTGAATGTTGTAAATTTTACGCCAAATCATTTGCTGTTGTAAATTATTATGGTTAATTTTGTGTATTATTTACCTTAAACGAATTGGTTATGATTGGAGCGTTAATAGGAGATTATGTTGGATCTATCTATGAGTTCAACAATACAAAAGATAAGAATTTTCCACTGATCAAGAGTGGTAAGGAGATTACGGACGATTCGATTTGCACCATTGCGGTCGCATACGCTATTCTCAACGACATCCCGTATGGCGATGCATTGCGTGAGATTTGTCTTCGTCACCCGAATCCGATGGGCGCTTATGGTTCCGGATTTATTAATTGGTTGCATCATGGAGGCGACGAACCTTACAATTCCTGCGGAAACGGTTCCGCCATGCGTGTCAGCGCTGTAGGGTGGGCGTTCGATCAGGAAGATGTGATGCTGCGCGAGGCGGAGAAATCAGCGGCGTGTACGCACAACCATTCGGAGGGCGTCAAAGGGGCGCACGCCACCGCTCATGCGATCTGGTTCTTCCGTCACCACAAGGATGATTTGCAGGGCTTCAAGAAGTTGATGACGGCGTATTATCCTGAATGGGAAACCTTCAGCAAACCCTTCGATACCTTTAACGCTATCTGCCAAAATACGGTGTCTCTCTGTATTCAGGAGGTGGCGAAGGGGATTTCTTATGAGGATACTTTGCGCAATACGGTCCTTAGGGGCGGCGATACCGACACGAACGGTGCCATCGCGGGCGCTATAGCCGGCGCTCGTTGGGGTGTGCCGACTGATTTGTGGCAAGCCGCTTACGCTACAATACCTGCTGATCTGAAGGAGATTGTGGACGCTTTTGTGGAGAAATACGATGTGAAAGGATAATTGGATTTGGTGCGCGATTGGACACGCATGAGAAGAGTTTGGTGCCAATTGAAGGCGTTTCTAAAACGATTTAAATAAAACAGGGTTCCCTGGCCTTTAACTAAGGGAACCCTATTTTTTTCATCTATCGTGCACCACCGTTTTTGTATGGCTACCCACATATTGTTCATCAATCTTTTCCTTCGTAGAATAAGAAGTATAGGTGAACTTTTTTACACTCTTGTCATGGGTGGGTTTTCGAATCTGGTGCCTTATTTGAATGAATTTATAACAATTCCAGTTTGTTGGTTATTTGTTTAAATACTTTTTCCCGTCTATGATGTAAATTTCATTCTCCAGATTCGACGGATTAAAGAAGTCTGTCGTTCCGATTTTTTGTCCGTGGAGATTGTAGACATCATGGGTGGTTGGAGCTGGCGCATCCGATGGAATCGTCTCCAATCCGGTGAAGTCTGTGATTTCGTATGTCCAACCTTGTGGTAACCATTTCATGAATTTATCCCATGAATAATTACTCATAGGGGTAGGTACAATCAAAGTACCAGTGTCTGAGACGTATTTAAATGCCTTTTCATTCGGTGTACAACGGGAACTCCTACAAACAATTTTTTTCAGTTTGGAACAATTGGAGAATGCTCCGTTGCTTATTTCGGAAATTGTGGATGGCAGATAAACCGCTTCCAAATTTTTGCAATAGGAAAAAGCTCCTACACCTATTTTTGTGACACCTTCCGGAATGTTGATGTAGGTGAGGCTTTCGCAGAACCCACATAAATTTTCAGGTATTTCGGTTATTCCTTGTGGGAGTTTCAACCTTTTTAGGTTTTTACAATAATCAAAAACATAGGGACTTAAGGTGACACCTTCCGGAATGATGCAACTATCGATTGACGATCCGTGGAAACAACTTTCTCCTAATACTTTTAATGTTGATGGGAAGCCTGTGAATTCTTTTACAGGAGGAAAACATATCATTGTTGTTCCGCTATAATCATACAATACACCATCTATACTACTGAAATTGGGGTTTTCGACATCGACGAAGAAGTCTGAGAGCAAATCGCATCCTTCGAAACAATTGGTCAATGTTTTGACATTTTTAGGGATATATAGGTTTTGCAGTTTTGTGCCGATTAATCCGCACATGCTTATTTCCTCTAGAGAATTGGGTAAATCGATCTCTTCAACACCGCTGTATGCGAAGGCGTAGGCGCCGATGGTCTTCAATCCTTCATGGAGGACGACATGCTTCAGTGCGGTGCAATTTTTGAATAATTCTTGGGAAATCGTGGTGATTCCCTCTCCGATTACGACTTTCTCGATGCTCTCTTTGTGTTTCGTCCAAGGCTCAAGTCCCGCGATGTATGACATTTCACCAGAGCCTAATATGGTCAACGTATTGGTTGTCTCATCGAAAATCCATGAGAATAGTGTCTGACTTGGAACCACGTCCTCTTCCGTCCAATCGTAGTTCGGGTATAATCCGATTACCGCCTCTTGATTTAACTTGTAATTATCATCTCCTGCGCCGTATGGGTCCAACATTGATAAAGAAAAGTAGCCGTCACAGTCTCCGTACCATCCCCAATTGACATGCACATAGCCTTCGTTGTCATATCCGTCTAACACGAATGCGTGTGAATTACCAAATTCAGTCGTGCCAGCATATATGACAGGTCTTTTATTATCTAATTCGTTTTTAATGATAGGCCACCATTCCTCATCAGAATAATTCTTTTTTGAAATCGTTTTTGCTCCGTCGGCATATTTGAAAAAATCCCTTGTCGTTTTGGAAATTAGGGTTATGTTTGCCGAAGAACCTGAAGTGGTGTATGTCATCTGTACGGAGATGCCAGCCATGAACAATAAGTCAGACATCGCATCTATTTGAGTTTGGTTGGGTTTGTTCTTTATTGGGTCATCGACCATATTGTCCCAATCGAATTTTGTCTTTTCGAAGTTTGCCGTGACAACTTGACCGCATCCTTTTTCGTCATTATATGTCTTCGACAAATAGCCTGTCTTAGGCCATTGGTAATAATTCATCACTTGCGCTAAAGCAGTGGCGACACAGCCAGTTATGCAGTGTTTACCATCCACGACCGGAGTCTTCTCGTTTAAATAGGTGCTCTGACCCCATTTCGTGGAGAGTAATGGTCCAATGATTGCTTCACGAGGTGCGGGGTTGGCGAAAGATCGCAAGGTGGTGTTGGTCGCGGAGGTTTGACCGATTCTTTTATCAATATCCGAAATCAACTCGTCGGTAGCTTCGTTCTCTTTGAAAAAGTTGTCAAACGAATAGGCTATGATAGTATTCGCCGCATTGTTTGAAACGATCACAAATCCGGGTCCGTGCCCTTTCCTGAAGATAAGGCAGTTGCGGTATCTGTCAGTTGCTATGTTTATCAATGTGTCGCCTTGGTCAAACTTGTTGTTACTTTTGAAAAAGGCTGATGCTTTCTGGTATGCGTTGAATGTTTCGTCTTTCTCCGCATAAGAGACTCGTATTGTGAAGAATACAAGAATGAATAATAAGTATCTTTTCATTAGAATAAATTTTAATTATATGCTCCCTTATTTTTTGTAAAAGTAGATGAACGGACAATTTTATGCAAAATTTTATTCTGTCGAATCTTTTCTAAAAATCAAATAACATAAGAATTATATTATATTTTTGTTTGAAAATTATTACTTTTCAAAATAGTGAATCATAAATCGGAGGATATTTGGTCTTTTCTTGTTGATTTATTACATCAAACCTTATATATTATAAGAAAAATTATTTTGTAAAGACGGACGTACAATCGATATTTTAGATCAAGAAGTATTATATTTGCGTATCAGTGTTAAATAATGGAAGACAATCCGCTCGGTTCGGATATGACGGTTCGGGCAATTGTCTCTTGTGTAACAATATAATCCACAAAGTGAAATGAAAAGTTTTGAACCTAATTCTTGGACCGTTCCGCAACCCGTGCTGATTCTCGGCACCTACGACGAGAACGGTAAAGCCAATGCCATGAATGCGGCTTGGGGTGGTCAATGGGACCAAAAGGAGATTATGATTTCGTTGGGCGTGCACGCCACGACCGAGAACCTCAAACGTTGCGGAGAATTCACCGTCGCATTCGGTACGAAGAAGACGATGGTGGCTTGCGACTATGTGGGCGTGGTCAGCGCGAAGAAGAACCCTGATAAGATGAGCAAGACGGGGTGGAAAAGTAGCAAGGCGAAATGTGTGAACGCCCCCGTGTTCGATTGCTTTCCGATGACGCTCGAATGTAGGGTCAAGGAGAAGATAGGGGAGACTGCGGAAGGCTATAACCTTGTGGCTGAGATAGTTAATATCCAGGTGGACGAGGCGTTTCTTGCGGCAGACGGCACCCCGGATGTGGAAAAGATGGAACTGATTGTCTACGAGCCTGTCCACCACTCATACATGGAGTTGGGCGCAACCGTAGGACAAGCCTTCTCGATTGGGAAGAGCCTCTGAGAGAGGAGATTTATAGGAACGGTTGGCTTGAAGTGCTGACCGTTTTTTTTGTTGAGGTTATCGCAAAAAAAAGGAAGATACAAATCGCATCTTCCTTTTCTATTTGTAGGGGAGAGTTTATTGCCCCAATTCCGAATCAATCTTTGTCTCATTAATGGAGGATGGTTCGTCGATCGTGTTAGAATCCACGAGATCCAATTCGATACGCCTGTTCTTCGCGCGTCCTTCCTCCGTGTCGTTAGAAGCGATAGGCTCGGTGTCACCCTTGCTCACGCATCCGATTCTACCTCTTGGAATATCTTTTCTGATAAGAGCGTTCTTGAAGGCTTCCGCTCTATGTTGACCGTTCACGATATTCTTAGCCGCAGTTCCGGAGTTGTCGGTGTGTCCGGTGATGATAATTTTTGCATCCGGATTTGCGTTCAAGTATTTGCGGACGATGAGAAATGCTTCGTCTGTTGTCTTAGGGAATGTCGGAGCTGCGTTGATGTTCGCATACTTAGCGGTTCCTTGAATGGTTTTGAGCGCTTCTTTAGCTTCTTGCAAAGAGGCAAGGTTCATTTTAGCCAATTCGATATCTTTCTTCTCTTGTTTAGCCTTCTCCAACTCTTGTTTTCTGCTCTTCTCCGCTACTCTGGCAGAACGTTCAGCGGCAGCTGCTTCGGCTTCTTGCCTTTCCTTCTCCACACGTTCGGATTGGGTTCTGTTCATTTCTGTTATCTCTTTCTCCGTGTCATGGAAGGAGAAGTAGATGCCAATTTTCACACCAGCTTCGACAGGTATGATTTTAGAGACTTGGTCACTATTGTAGAGAGAAGTGAATTCGAATCCGTTGAAAAGGGTAGAGTTGTCCTCTGTGCATACATTGAGAAGTCCGTAACTTCCGTAAAGACCTAAGTAAAGAGCGTATTCAGGCGTGAGATTACGGAGCACGCCCAAATCGACGATTGCGTTAACTCCGATCGGTGCGTATTTGATCTTTCCCTTTTCGATGTCGTCTGGGGTATGTCTACCGATAACAGCGTCACGTATTCTATTCATTTCTACTTTTGTTTGCTCAAACCATCCTGATGTCATTATATAGCCATCCGTTACTTCGTATTTTCCTCCGAGTTGAAGGGAAAGAGCAGCACCGATACCACCATGGAAACTCCATGATTTAGATTTGTCTGTTGAAATCGCAAATTGCAAAGGAACTTCTAGCGCCCACATGCTCTCTCTCTCTTTCCAGTCAGAAACGATGTTGGTTAGTCTGCAATCTTGCCCATTTTTGGGATGTACGATTGCGGGGATAACGTATCGGTATTTAACTGATGTTTCTCCGTTGAGCAATGATATTTTCACGCCTGCGTTAAATCCGATGACCTTGTTTATAAATTCGTATTTGGCTTCGAACAAGCCTCCGAATCCTTTACCCCAATCGCCATTAATCGGGTCACTAATCATGGTATGGAGACCACCACCCAAGTTGAAATTCACATGGTGCTTCAAAAAATAGGTCTGAGGAGTATTGTCAGCAATCTCTTCTGTGTTTTCATCCTGTGCGGAAACCGCAATGAAGGAAGAAAGCATTAATCCTAATATAAATAATCTTTTCATATCTGAAGTTCCCTCTTAATCTAACATTATTGTTTTAGCACTTTCACACTCACTCCGTCGATGTTGATTACATATTGTCCCGACACCAATTGGTTGGTCTGGAATGTCGCCTCGTCGCCTTTGAAGTTCATTTCATAGATGACAACTCCGAATTCGTTTACGACGGTTAATTTATGTTCTTCTTCTTCAGAGAAGTTATAAAGTTTCAGATTAGCAGTTTCTTGTAATGGGTTCGGAGAAACCACAAAGTCCCTCGTCTTGTTAAGCGGGTTGAAGAAGTCGTTTCGGCTGCAGGTGCGCATTTCGTTCTCTGTGCCTCCGTTGACTATGACGTAATAATCCCCCGACAAACCACCCCATTCTTGGTAGTATGGGAGAGTTGCACCGTCAATCGCTTCTCCGTTGTGGTACCATTGGAAACTATCAAACTGTCTGACACCATCGTTTACGATGCTGATCACATCGCGGAAGATGGCTACGGTGAAAACTTGGCTGAGGTTGACTGTGAGAGTAACCTTCATTGGCGCTGTCTCAACCGTATCTCCGTTTCTGAATGTGATGTCAGCCGTGTATTTGCCTTCTTTACAATCGGAAGGAATGGCAATTGGAATCTTTTGATCTTCTGGAGCTGTGGTCCAATCCATGTTGGTGAATCCTACCGCTTGGGCAGAGTCGGAGAAGACTAACTTGAAGTCGATTGGTTCTCCGCCATTGACATTATATCCGATGAAATCTTCATCTCCTTGGCAATAACCTTCCGCTTTGATAGAGAATAAGTTACCATCTTCGTTTTCTGCAAGAGTCACAATTCTTTTCAATATTTGGGATTTTATATTACCGCAATGCTCGCAAATGAATTCCTTAACACCTTCTTCTTCTCCTGTCGCTTCTTGGGTTATCTTTCCATTGTCATAGAGGTGACCGATTGCTGGTATGGTATCTTTGTCAGTGACATAGTCGCAACGTTTACAATGTCTGGATGAATATCCGACCTTTGTGCAAGTTGCTACGAGGTCAATGGTGATTTTATCGGATATGTCATGTCCCAATGCTTCGATTTCTTTTTTCATTTTCTTACCGCACATCTCGCATGTGTTGGTGATTTCACCATTCTTTGTGCATGTCGGAGCTATTGTTGTATCGTTGTTGCTCCACAAATGGTCTATGACCGGAAGATCTGTTATCTCACTCTTCGCATTACACCTGCTGCAATGTTTGGATTTGGTACCTTCGTCTGTGCAAGTTGGTGCGATATCCACAGTGAATGTGTCTGCGAATTCATGTCCGAGCGCACTCACCTCGAAAGTCTCAGTCATACTACAGATTTGGCAGGTGTGACGGATTTCACCTTTTTCTGTACATGTCGCATCCTTTGTGTTGATGACCTCGTTCCATTGGTGACCTTTCGCTTCTACGATAGTAGTGTCTCTAAGAAGAACGATATCACATGCCTTGCAATGCGTTACCATCTCATAGAATCCCTCTTTCGTGCAATTTGGAAGCTTCTCACTTTCCTTAACAGCGGTTCCAGCAACATGTCCCAGCGCTTTGATCGTCTCTTCAAACGCATGAATGTCGCAACGTTTGCAATGCTTGGATTGTAAGCCGTCGGTTAAACATGTGACAGGTATGTCTACGGTATATGTCGTGTCGAAATCGTGTCCGTATGCTTCGACGTTTCTAGTATCTTTTACATGACATGATTTACATTGGTATGTTATTCTTCCGCCTTCTGTACATGTTGGCTCCGCCTCAATGTTGAATACTTCCCATAGGTGACCTGTAGGAGGGTCTGTCACATCTTTGGATCTGCTCAACTCAATGCCGCAGAATTTACATTTGATGATTTCCGTATAGGAGCCTGGTTCCAAGCAGGTCGCAGGGATGAGGTCTTCTTTTTCCGGTTCACCCGGTTGATGTTCTGTGACAGGAATTGTCCTTTGATCTTTGAACGCCTCGCATCTTGAACAGTGTCTTGACTCTTTTCCTCCCGCCTTACAGGTCGCCTCTACGTCAACTGTATATTTGCTCTCGAAATCATGACCCAATGAGTCGATTTCGACGTTTTCAGTTGCCGAACATCCGTCACGTTGGCAAGTCTTGGTGATGATACCTTTCTTGGTACAAGTCGGTTGTGAAGTAGTGTCGCTTTCCCACTTGTGGGTGAGAGGAGCGATATGGAGGATGTCGAACTTATACTCGCAACGTATGCAATGTTTGGATTTAGAACCCGGCTCCATGCAAGATGGTTCTTTGTCGATGGTATATTCCTCAGAAGGCGTGTGACCTAATGAATCTACCGTCTCTGTGCGGGTGTTTCCGCAGCGTGTGCAGGTGAATAGCGCCAAACCTTGTTGCGTGCAGGTCGGAGTGAGAAGATAGTCTTCCGATTCCTCGTAATCATGACCCAAGGCAGGCGTGTTTTTCTTCTCAGTCTTCAGAAGCTCGTTGCATCTAGAACAACGTATCACGTTGTCGTAAGAACCTCTTTCCGTGCAGGTAGGCTCTACAACGTTCTCTCTGACGGCAGGCCCCTCTAAGTGTACGAGTTTAGGAATGATGGTGGTACCAGTTCTTGCGTCGCAACGAGAGCAATGTTTAGACTTGCTTCCGATTTTGTAGCATGTGGCTGGCTCGTCTTCCGTATAATCCTTTTCCCAGTCGTGACCTAATTTGGTGATGATGCTGTCATGTTTGATTCCGCAAGTCTGACATTTGAATTTCATCAAACCGTCTTGGAGACATGTCGCTGGCGTGATGACTTCGCCATCTACCCAAAGATGTGACGTCTTCGAAATCTTTCTGGTGTCGATTTTTGCTAAACAACCTTCTCGGTCACAATGTCTGGATTCTATGCCTTCTTCTTTGCAAGTGGCTTTTTTGTCGACGGTGAATGTATCTGCGAATATATGACCCAATGTGTCAATTTTATGCGTCTCCTTCACATCGCATCGTGTGCATTTGTAAATGCTTTCACCTTCTTCTGTACATGTCGGTTTTACGGATATGGTATCGAATACCATGTTGTGTCCCAAAGCGGCGATTGAGGTGATGTCGATGATCACGTCACATCCTTCGTTCAGACAATGATGAGATTTGCTTCCTGTACTTTTGCACCAAGGCTCTTTGTCGATGGTGAAGGTTGTGTCGAAGTTATGTCCGAGCGAATCTAAGACTTCTTTTTTTATGTCGTGGCATACGACGCATTCGATTGTTTTTTCACCCACTTTCGTACAAGTCGGTTGAATGGTGATGGTCGTGTCGTTCCATTGGTGACCTATTGATATGATAGGGGTCACATCTTTTTGAACTTCACATCCTTCGTGTAGGCAATGAAGCGATTTGACGCCGTCTTCAGTACAAGTGGAAGGCTTGTCGATTGTGAAGATAGTGTCGAATTCATGGCCTAATGCATTGATTGTTTCTTCCTTCGTTATCAGACATCTGCCGCATGAAGAGTAGGTGAGACCATCTAAAACACATGTCGCAGGTGTGATGGAATCAACTTGCCAAGCGTGTCCTAAAGGTTGGATTATTTCTTGGGTTCCTTCAATGATCGTGTCGCAGTAGATGCAATGGATGGAACGGTCGCCTTCATTCAAGCAAGTTGGAAGTGTATCGACCGTGAATGTGTCAGCAGGCTCATGTCCGTGTTTCTTAATAGATACATTGTCTTCCACATAATCGCATCTTGTACAGATTCTCTTCATAAGGCCGTTCTCTGTACATGTGGCTTCTTTATAGATGACGTCGTTTATCATGAAATGTCCCAACTCTTCCTCCCATACGGAGTCTATAGCGGCGACACATCCTTCGTGCAGACAGTGCTTGCTTTTCAATCCCGCATTTTCACATCCTACTTTGATGTCGATGGTGTATTCGGTATCGAAGAGGTGTCCGATTGCGTCAATACTATCTATTTTGACAGTGTCGCATACAGTACATTGGATTGACACGGCGCCTTTGTTTTCACATGTCGCTTGTAAGATAAGGGTGGAGTCCTCCGCCCAAGAGTGTGGCATTTTGGGCATGTATGTGATGATGGTAGTGTCGCATCTTGAACATTTTGAAACCTTTTCTCCGAATTTGTTGCAAGTAGCTATCTCTGTTATTTCCGGTTGGGACATGTCATGACCTAACGCTTGAATAGTGATGGTGGACGTCGTGTCGGTATATTCGCAAAGTTTGCAAAAATGGACTATCTTATACGATCCGTTATTGCTACATGTTGCGTCGACAAGTTCGATTTGCGTTGAATCGATATCGTGCGGAGTGATGGTGAAAATAGCGTCGTTTAAGGCTTGAATTTGGTAATTCTTGCTGAATTCGTCACCGATTGTTATGTGCAGAGGATAATCGCCCGGGACCTCTCCTTCCTCTCTTTGTAGATTGACACCTTGTTGGATTGGGTATCCTTCCACTTCATTCTCAACTTGATATGTGAATGCGGGATCGACGCTTCCGATATGTTTGCTGTCCGCCTTCGCTGTGATTGAGACAGGGCGTTTTTCGATTGTGACAGTGCCATCGAGCGTTATGCTTTCCAATCCCTCTTTTTGGGCGGTCACTTTAAGATTGTAGGTGCCCGCTTCCGTGAATTCAGGGTTTTCGGTCGCGTTCTCGAAGCCGTTCTCTCCCAATAGGGTATAGGTGAGCACAACATCAGTTGCCTCTTCCGACCTGTTGATGGTAAGCTTATGAGGCTGTCCGTCAAAGACTTGTTGGCTGTTTTCGACACTAATGCCTTCCACTTTGTCATTGTTTTCTTGCGCGTGAACATTGAACGCACATGAAACAATTGTTGAAATTGTTAGTAATGAAACCCTTAAATGTCTTTTCATATCTGTTATGTTAATGTTTCTAATATTATTTGCAATGAATATAGACGTAGATATTTACATGCTCTTTTCCATATTTCGAAATGCCAACACATCGCTTTTCTCAATATTCTCCAAATTTGTAGTTATACCTCATATTCATTTTTGATGCCAAAATTACTGCTTTTTTCTCATTTTTTTGCCCAATTTTCTGGAAATGTTTATTGGTGATGTTAATAATCCTTTAAATTGCGATCCCTTAAATTAACAATTTTTTTGAGACTTTGTTCGATATGTTTAATATTTTTTATGTGTCATGAATGGTATGGGTATAAAAAAGGGGAATAGCGAACTATTCCCCTCTGAAAAATGAATGTTATCAAACTTACAAAGGTATATTTCCGTGTTTCTTCGCCGGGTTGGAGCGGATTTTCGTGTGTGTCATATCCAACGCTTGGATAAGCTTCTCCCTTGTTTGGGATGGAAGGATGATTTCATCCACGTACCCTAACTCGGCTGCTCTGTATGGGTTGGAGAATTTCTCTTCGTATTCTTTTCTCGCCTTCTCTTTCTCCTCTTCCGTTGTGTTCTTGTATAGAATGTTGACAGCGCCCTCTTGTCCCATCACTGCGATTTCAGCGTTAGGGTAGGCGAAATTCACGTCAGCGCCTGTGTGTTTGCTGGACATGACTATGTATGCGCCTCCGTATGCCTTACGGGTGATGACGGTGATTTTAGGGACGGTCGCTTCCACGTATGCGTAGACAATCTTTGCACCGTGGCGTATGATGCCTCCGTGCTCTTGCGTGCAGCCTGGTAAGAAGCCTGGAACGTCTACGAAAGAGACAATCGGAATACTGAAACAGTCGCAGAAACGAATGAATCTTGCGGATTTGTCGGCCGTGTCGATATCGAGAACTCCCGCATTGTAGGCAGGCTCGTTTGCCACGATACCGATTACTTTCCCTTCTATTCTGGCGAAGCCGATGAGTATGTTCGGAGCGAAATTCTCCATAATTTCGAAGAAATAACCTCCGTCCACTACTGCTTCGATCAATTGCTTCATGCTATATGGTTTGCTTGGGTCTTCTGGAATGAAGGTGTCCAAGTCCGTTCCATTAGGGTTTACGAACGTGTTGATGCCTGTTCTCGGCACGTCGTCCATGTTGTTGGATGGCAAGTAGCCTAAGAGTTCGCGCACCATCATGAGGGTCTCCTCTTCGGTCTCTCCCATGAAATGGCAAACACCTCTCTTGGATGCGTGTGTGCTTGCGCCGCCCAATTCCTCTTTGTCTACGGTTTCGTGCGTTACGGTCTTCACCACTTCCGGACCGGTCACGAACATGTGGCTGTGCTCCTTCACCATGAAGATGAAGTCGGTCAATGCGGGTGAGTAGCAAGCTCCGCCGGCGCAAGGACCTAGAATTACTGATATCTGCGGAATAACACCAGAAGCGATGGTGTTCTGGTAGAAGATGTCGCCATAACCGGCCAAGCTGGATACGCCTTCTTGGATTCTGGCGCCTCCAGAGTCGTTCAATGCGATGATCGGAGCACCCATCTTCAAGGCCAATTTCTGAATCTTGACGATTTTGTTGGCGTTCGTGCGGCTGAGTGAACCGCCCATGACGGTGAAGTCGTAAGCGTAGATGTAAACAAGTCTGCCGTCTATTTTTCCGTAACCAATGATGACGCCGTCGCCCGGCATTTGGTTCTTTTCGAGACCGAAGTTGTGGCATTGGTGTGTCACGAACTTATCCATCTCCACGAAGGTGCCTTTATCCAAAAGCATCGCGATGCGTTCGCGAGCCGTGTTTTTTCCAGCTTTGTGTTGCTTTTCAATGCGAGCCGCATCGCCGGCTTCCGCCTTTTTATCTAGTTCAATGAATTTTTTGATAGCCGATTCCATGATTTACTTGGATTTAATTATTCGGTTCTTGCGCAAGAGGCTTTAGCTCGATGAGCGTCTGGTTTCCTGCGATGTTTTCTCCCTCTTTTACTAAAATCTTTTTGATGATACAGTCGTTCGCCACTTTGTATTCGCTTTGCATCTTCATCGCTTCCACGACGATGGCAGGCGTCCCCGCTTTCACTTCGTCTCCCTCGTTCACGAGGATTCTGACGACCTTTCCCGGCATCGGAGTGAATATTCTGTCCTGCTTGAGGTTGATGTTGTTGCGTTTGGCGAAGTGCTGGTAACTGTTCAATATCTCGACGTTAAACGCTTTGAAGGCTACACTGACCGTATATTCCCTGTTGTTCTCCGCAGGTTTCAGTTCCGCGTTGTATGACCTTCCGTTTTCGGCGATGATGGAGCAGAGTCCGTTCTCTGCCATCACGATGTCGAGGTGATAAATCTTATCGTCAACCGAGATGTCCACCTTGTTCTCGTCTTGGCTCAAGAGGGATATCTCTTTAATTTTGTTTCCGATTCTTATTTTCATATTATATGATATGATTTAGTCTGTGTTTGGGTTTTTGGAAAGTTAATCGTAGTTGCGCATGTTGTTTCTTCTTCCGAACTCTTTCCAACGGCTGATTTGTCTGTTATCTGCCGGTGCGTTGCATGGTCTGTCTTGGTTCACCATGTAGTCGAAGTATGCCGCGATGGCCGCGATGTCTTCGTCCGTATGGATTTCCTCGCTGTCCCCGTCCACGTTATCGAGGTTCACGCTCTCCATGCGTTGCTTGTTTTCCTCAAGGAATGCTGTGGTGTAGTGACCCTTCACGAAGTCAGGCACCTCGAGGATTTTTCGCAAATAGCTGATGTTGGTCTTCACGCCGGTAATCTTGTACTCGTAGAGCACGCGGCGCATACGCTCGATGGCGTAGGTCCTGTTGGCGGCCCAAACGACCAACTTACTGATCATGGCGTCATAATAGATAGGGATTTCGTAACCCTCGTAACAGAAACTATCCACGCGCACGCCGATACCTTGCGGTTCGGTGATGAGTTTGATGATGCCCGGAGTAGGGGTGAAGTTGTTCTCCGCGTCTTCCGCACAGATTCTGCACTCTATCGCATGACCTCTTTGCTTTAAGTCTTCTTGTTTGAATCTCAATGGCTTACCGTTAGCCACGTTGATTTGCTCTTTTACCAAATCCACGCCTAATACCTCCTCCGTGATCGGGTGCTCCACTTGGAGACGCGTGTTCATTTCAAGGAAGTAGTAGTTTAGTTTGTCGTCCACCATGAATTCTATCGTGCCGGCTCCTTCGTAGTTGACCGCCTTGGCAGCCCTTACCGCGATTTCGCCCATCGCTTTCCTGACTTCGTCCGTCATAATCGGAGATGGTGTCTCCTCAATCACCTTTTGGTGTTTGCGCTGGATGGAACATTCACGCTCGAAGAGATGCACGACGTTTCCGTGTTGGTCGGCTAATACTTGGAATTCAATATGGTGTGGATGCTCGATGAGCTTCTCCATGTAAACGATACCGTTTGCGAAAGATGCTTTCGCCTCAGAGATGGCGCTGTTGTATGCGTTCTCCAATTCTTCAAAGGTGCGGACGATGCGAATACCTTTTCCTCCGCCTCCCGCCGTCGCCTTGATCATGACCGGCAACCCGATTTCCTTGGCTGTTCTTACAGCGTCCTCGTAGGTGTCGAGTGAGTCTTCGTTTCCAGGAACGACCGGAACGCCGGCCGCTTTCATGATTCTCCTGGCTGAGATTTTGTCACCCATCGATTCAATCGCCTCGTGTGGGGCGCCTATGAAAATGATGCCCTCTTCTTTGCAACGCTTGGCAAAGTCGGCGTTCTCCGAAAGGAACCCGTAACCTGGGTGGATGGCGTCGGCTTTCGTCTTTTTCGCAGCGTCGATGATCTTGTCCACGTTCAAATAGCTCTCCGATGATGGCGCTGGTCCGATGCAGACCGCTTCGTCGGCGAAGAAGACATGCCTCGATGTTCTGTCGGCTTCAGAGTATACGGCCACGGTTTTGATGGACATCTCCTTGCAGGAGCGCATCACCCTCATGGCTATTTCGCCTCTATTCGCCACTAGAATTTTTGTTATCATAATTTCACAAAACATTTTGGACTATTCCGGATTGCTCCGTCTTTCGTCCTATTCATATTGGTTGATTAAATAAAGTCTTTTTATTAATAAGGTGTCAACCGCTGTGACGCCTTGTGGTTCGGTCACATTAAACCAAACTCGGTGCAAAGGTATGTAATTTTTTTCTTACTGATTCTATGGAAATGCGCTTATATGGGTGCAAAATGTTCGTTTTTATGTTAAATATTTCAGATTGTATTTCGCAGAACATAGTTTTATAGTTTTGTTCAAAAAAAATTAATTTTTCGAGATGTTCGTAAAATGAATTTTTATACATTTGCGGACTTTTAAGAATTTGATGAGCATCAATTAGGATTTTGATTATAATTTAACTTAAATAATATTTATGGATACTAAAAAAATCATTGGATTCGCTGCGTCGATAATATTGACGTTGTTGGTGTGGTTGCTTCCAACTACGGCTTTCGGTGTGCCCGGTTTGACCGTTGTGGAGCAGAGAATTATCGCAATCTTTGTGCTTGCGGCAGTTATGTGGATTATGGAACCTATTCCGATTTGGGGTACTTCCGTTGTGGTGATGGTGCTGATGCTGCTGACCACCTCCAATAGTATGTTGAATTTTATGGATGGTGAAGTCGGTGATAAATTATCGAATAAAGCGATTATGGCAGCTTTCGCGGATCCTACCGTGATGTTGTTCATGGGTGGCTTCGTTTTGGCGATCGCCGCTACCAAATATAAATTGGACGCTACTTTGGCGAGAGCTATCTTGAAGCCTTTCGGAACCAAACCTAAATTTGTGATCCTCGGCTTCTTGGTTGTTACCGCTCTTCTTTCCATGTTTATGAGTAATACGGCTACCGCCGCTATGATGATCGCCATCTTGTCTCCGGTTTTGGCTACTATGCCTGATTCCGACAACAAGGGTCGCGTAGGTTTGGCGTTGTCTATTCCTGTTGCTGCTAATATCGGTGGTATCGGTTCTCCTATCGGAACTCCTCCGAATGTGGTGGCTGTCGGCTGGTTGGAGAAAATCGGTGTGAACATCGGTTTCGGACAATGGATGATGGTGATGGTTCCTGTTATGCTTTTGATTCTTTTCTTGGCATGGTTGTTCCTTACTCGCGTCTTCCCTTCTCAGCAGGATAAGATCGAGGTTAAGATTGAAGGCGAGACCGATAAGAGCCCTAAGGCGATTATCGTTTATGTCACTTTCGCCGTTACCATCTTCTTGTGGGTGTTCGGTAAGGAGTTGTTCGGTGTGAATGCGAATGTAGTTGCGCTGATTCCTTTTGCGGTGTTCTGCTTGACGGGTGTGTTCGAGAAGAAGGATTTGGCTAAGATCGATTGGGATGTGCTTTGGCTCGTTGCCGGTGGTTTCGCTCTCGGTGTAGGTCTTGAGGGTAAGATTTCCGGAATTCCTGATCCTGACAAGGCTGGTGAGATGATGACGATGTCTAAACATATTGTGACCTCCATTCCTTTTGATCAATGGTCTACTTTGGCTGTGATCTTGGGTTCTGGTGTTCTTTGTTTGGTGATGTCTACTTTCATGTCCAACTCCGCTACTGCTGCTTTGTTGATTCCTATCTTCGTTGCGATCGCACAAGGTATGGGCGACGAGTTGGCTCGTTATGGTGGCGCTACTACTTTGATCGCTGGTTTGGCTTTGTCCGCATCTTTCGCGATGTCATTGCCTATCTCAACTCCACCGAACGCTATCGCTTATTCGAAGGGTTTCATCAAACAGAGCCAGATGGCTACGGTCGGTATCTTCGTGGGTATCGTCAGCTTGATCATCGGTTACTTTGTATTGTTTAACTTCAACGGTTTGTTGCACTAATGCATCTTCCCGTTTTAGATATGTAAATGTTTTGAACTACGGGTCAGGGCTCTCTGCCTTGACTCGTGGTTCTTTTTAATTTTATAAAGTAATGAAACGTTTATTTTTATTGGCGGGTGTTCTTTTCTCCGCTAATGTTCTTTTCGCCCAAGATACAATTGTGGCGAAGGTTGTCTCTGAGGATGTCGTTTCAGACCAACCTAAAAATGGTGGTAAGGTAAAGTTGAAGCCTTATGGTTTCGTGCGTGATTATCTTTATTATGATTCCCGCCAAACGTATAACAGCAACGCAGGCCTTTTTGAGCAGATCCCGAAGGATGAGCTTTTCTCTGAGGGTTCTGATTATGACCAGAACGGTGATTCTGAGTTGAATTTCTTGGCTATCACAACTCGTTTGGGTTTGAACATGTCTGGTATGAGGGCGTTGAACGCTGATGTCACCGCTAAGATCGAGGCTGACTTCTGCGGTTTCACTGGCAATAACTTCATGGTTCGTCTTCGTCAGGCTTACTTCAAGATGCAATGGAAGGGTAACAAACACTCTTTGTTGATGGGTCAGGCTTGGCACCCGATGACGGGCGACCTTCCTGAGGTGCTCGCTTTGGCTTCCGGTTCTCCGTTCCAGCCTTTCAGCCGTTCTCCTCAATTGCGCTATGACTATAAGTTGGGTGATGTGAACTTCACTTACGCTGGTTTGTGGCAGTTCCAATATAAGAGCGTAGGTCCTTCTGGCTATGATCCTAAGTTCAATATGATTCCTGAGATGTTCTTGGGCGTCGACTATTCTAAGAATGGTTTCAAAGTTGGTTACGGTCTCGACATTCTTTCTATTGTTCCTCGTACTACCGCTACTGTTAAGTACAATGTGGTGACTGACAATGCTGATGGTACCCAGAATATCGATCCTAAAGAGAAGAAGGTGAAGGTTGACGAGCGTTTAACTACTTTCTCTCCAATGTTGTACCTCAATTATTCTAAGAATAAATTCTCTGTGAAGGCCAAAGGTCTCTTGGCTGAGAACACTTCTCACTTGAGCATGTACAACGGTTACGCTGTCTCTGAGGTTGACGCTAACGGTCACCAGGAGTATACGCCTATCCGTTCCCTCACTGGCTTCGTTGATTTGTGCTACGGCAGCAAGTTGAAGTTCAATCTCTATGGTGGCTTCTCTAAGAATTTGGGCGCTCAAGACGAGGTGCACAAGAGCAACCAATACTTCGTTCGCAACTCTGCGAAGAACATCGATTACATGTGGCGTGTTTGTCCGGCTGTCTCTTACACGGTGGGTGGCGTCACTTTCGGTCTCGAATATGAATTCACGAATGTCGGTTATGGCGACAAGGTTAATTCTTGGGCTGATGTGGAAGATGTTCATGACGTTAACAACAACAGACTTTGCGCTATGTTGAAGTACGCTTGGTAATGATTTAGATTCTATATTATAACCTTTTAAGCGGGGATTGTGCGGATGCGCACTTTCCCCGCTTCTTTTTTCGCCTTTGTTTCCCGATGTTGCCTATTTTGTCCGCCTTGTTTGTTCGTCCGTTTCGATTTCGGATAACTTTGCTGACTTTGTTGGTGTTCTTATATTGTTTACTGTCTTAATAATCAATAATTTATAAATTGACATTTCTCAACACACAGAAAACTTTCGCGTTTAAATCTGTTGAAGAGTTGTCCGTAATGTGCAACTCTTTGATAATGGATGGTTTACGTTTGTTGATAACTTTTTATCTTAAATTATTGTTGAGATGAATTTTTATTGTCTAATTTTGTCATGCTGATCAGAGAGGTCAGTCATCTTTTTAGGTCGTTCTCGTCCGCTTGAAACGGTTGTGAAGATTCTTGATAAGTTGTACAGTAATCAAGAATGAATTCCTGGATATTGTCGTTCTAATACAGGGAGTGAAGAATTTTTGTTGTTTAAGGACGGTTGCCTAAGAAGTTCTGTGGGATGTTTTTGCAGGTGAACCCAATCAAGGCGAATTTTTAATTTGTGTGATCGCAAACTTTATAGTATGTGTTCCCGCCTTGCTATGTGTCGCTTCATCCCAAGGAAGACCATAATGCATAATAGTGCAGTGTGTATGAATTAAAAAAATATAAACTTAAATGAGCGGTAACATTTTCATCGTTAAGCGTGATGGCGCTGTAGAACCATTTTCCATCGATAAGATAAAGAACGCTATCGCACGCGCGTTCCTTTCTGTAGGTAGTTTCGCCACGCAGGAGATTCTGACTCAGATATTGAGCAGGGTTAGTATCCATAACGGAATGAGCGTGGAGGAGATCCAGAACCAAGTCGAGGTCGCTTTAATGTCCGAGAAGTATTTCATGGTCGCTAAGTCTTACATCTTGTATCGTCAGCAACACCTTGAGGATCGTGAGGTCCGTAACAAGCTGAAGTTCTTGATCGACTACTGCAACGCCACCAATTCGGCTACGGGTAGTAAGTATGACGCGAACGCTAACGTTGAAAACAAAAATATCGCTACGCTTATCGGCGAGCTTCCTAAGTCTAACTTCATCCGTCTCAACCGCCGTCTTCTGACGGATAGGTTGAAGGAGATGTATGGCAAGGAGATTTCCGACAAGTATCTTCAACTCCTAAATACTCATTTCATTTATAAGAACGATGAGACTAGCTTGGCCAACTATTGCGCCAGCATCACGATGTACCCTTGGCTCATTGGCGGTACGCTCTCTATTGGCGGTAACTCCAAACAACCTACTAACCTGAAGTCTTTCTGCGGCGGTTTCGTCAACATGGTCTTCATGGTCTCCAGTATGTTGAGCGGCGCGTGCGCTACGCCTGAGTTCTTGATGTACATGAACTATTTCATCGGCAAGGAGTATGGAAAGGATTATTACAAGGAGGCTGATAAGGTGGTGGACCTCTCCGTCCGTCAGCGTACTTTGGATAAGGTGATCACGGATTGTTTCGAACAGATCGTCTACTCCATCAACCAGCCTACCGGCGCCCGTAACTTCCAAGCGGTCTTCTGGAATATCTCTTATTACGATAAATATTACTTCAATAGCTTGTTCGAGAACTTCGTCTTCCCTGACGGTTCCAAGCCTGACTGGGAGTCGCTCAGCTGGTTGCAGAAGCGCTTCATGAAGTGGTTCAACAAGGAGCGTACCAAGACTCCGTTGACCTTCCCTGTGGAGACGATGGCTCTCCTTACCGAAAACGGTGAGGTGAAGGATGAGGAGTGGGGCGATTTTACCGCTGAGATGTATTCCGAAGGTCACTCTTTCTTCACTTATATCAGCGACAACGCGGACTCTTTGAGTAGCTGCTGCCGCTTGAGGAACGAAATCACCGATAATGGCTTTAGCTACACCTTGGGTGCGGGTGGCGTCTCTACCGGTTCTAAGAGCGTCTTGACAGTCAACCTTAATCGTTGCATCCAATATGCGGTGAAGAACGGTATGCCTTATCTCTCTTACTTGGAGGAGGTGGTCGACCTCGTGCATAAGGTGCAACTCTCTTATAACGAGAACTTGAAGGATTTCCAAAAACGTGGCTTGCTTCCGCTCTTCGACGCGGGTTACATCAACATGTCCAGACAATACCTCACCATCGGTGTGAACGGTTTGGTCGAGGCGGCTGAGTTCTTGGGCATAGAAATCAAGGATAACCCTGATTATGTGAAGTTCGTTCAGGATGTGTTGGGTCTCGTTGAACGCTACAATAAGAAATACCGTACGAAGGAGGTGATGTTCAATTGCGAAATGATTCCTGCGGAGAACGTGGGCGTTAAGCATGCGAAGTGGGACCGTGAGGATGGTTACGTTGTGCCTCGCGACTGCTATAACAGTTACTTCTATATCGTAGAGGATACTTCTTTGAACGTGGTTGATAAGTTCAAGTTGCACGGGAAAAAATATATCGAGCATCTGACGGGTGGTTCCGCCCTCCATTTGAATTTGGAGGAGCATCTCTCCAAACAGCAGTATAGACAGTTGCTCCGTGTGGCCGCCGACGAGGGTTGTAACTATTTCACATTTAATATTCCTAATACGATTTGTAACGATTGCGGCAACATCGATAAGCGTTATCTGAAGGAGTGCCCTGCTTGCCATAGCAAAAACATCGATTATCTGACCCGTGTCATCGGTTACATGAAACGTGTAAGTAATTTCTCTGAGCCTCGCCAGGAGGAGGCCGCTCGTCGTTTCTACGCTAAATATTAATTGCCATGTTAAAGTATGTCGATTACGACGTGGTCTTTCAGGAGATTCCTGATGAGGTGACCCTCGCCATCAATTTGTCTAACTGCCCGAACGGGTGCGTGGGCTGCCATAGCCCTCAGTTGATGCGTAACATCGGCAAGGATTTGACGGAGTCTGAGTTACTGGGCTTGTTGGGTACCTACGGACGCAACATCACGTGTGTCTGCTTTATGGGGGGGGACGCTGATCCGATCTCGGTCTCCGATATGGCGGGCGTGGTCCGTTCTTATGGGAAACACAATCTGAAGGTGGGGTGGTATTCCGGCAAAAACGCTTTCCCTGAGTGTTGCTCGCTCGATCGTTTCGATTATGTGAAGCTCGGCCCTTATGTGGCTTCTAAGGGGTGCCTGAAGGAACGTACCACCAACCAACGTCTCTATAAGATCGGAAAGGATTTGACGAAGGAGGATATTACCTATCGTTTTTGGAAATAACACACACTATATATAACACTGGTTTTTGAAGATATTTTTATTGCGCTGATTCCCGCTCTCATGAGTTGGGAATCAGTTTTTTTGTTTTTTTGAGCTTGCGATTTGCTGTGCAACAGAAATTTTGTTAAAGATTGATGCGCCTATCTAAAAATTGTTTAATTTTATCTCAGTTAAATTAATTATAACCTAATTTTTTATGCTCATGAAAAAGATTTTTTGGTCACTTTTATTCGTTTCCGCGCTATTCGTTAGCTGTGGCGATGACGATGACGACGATTCTAACTCTTCCGACAACGGAGGCAAAAAGGAAGTAGTTGATGATGGCAAGATAACGAAGGATAATTGCCTCGATTATTTGAAGAAGAATTACAATCTCGCTCTTCAAATTCCTTCCACCTCTACGATCACTACCTTTAGTGATTTCACATATGATTGGGGAATCTCTATAAAAAGTGAAAATGTTAAGAATGATGTTGCTGAAATGGCCAATAGCCTTTTCAGTCAGACCCAATCTGTTTCGAAAGAGGGATGCTTCGCTGGCGAGTACGATATTGATGAGGAAGCTTATACCGTAACATTTATCAAGGGCAAAGATTTTAGCACCTTGGAAGATTCAAAAATATATGAAGTAGGTGGCTATTATCAATACGAGTGGTATTACAAAGACGCCAAAGGAAACATTGGCGAAGTGTTTATTTCTTGTGACGAAGAGAATGGTTTGGTAGGTATCGCTATCGCTATTGATTAATCGGTATTGAAACATATCATCTAGAAGACTGATTTTTTTCCTGCTATTGGAATTTCATCAGTCTTCTTTTATTTTCTTCCTATATCTTTTCACATAAGATTAGGATATGTGCGCCCGCGTGTGTGGTGGCAAAAATGTATGTTTCGCCGCCCTCCTTGAGGTTTAGTTTCTGACGCAAGGTGTTTACATCTGCCGGAAAGTTGCGCACGGCAAGGTTCGCTTTCGCAATTCCTTTGAGTCCTTCCTTCATCTCTTTCTTATTCATTCCGAAACTTTTTATGATACGGAAAATTCTGCCCGGAAAGTTTTCAACGAGACTGTTTGAAGTATATAAGTGGCTGTTTGTCTCCAACTTTTCCACTGAAAAACGGGCGGACAGACATTTGTATGCCCCCGCTTTCATGACGGAACTGTTCGGCTCGTACAGATAGGCGTCCAATGATTTCGCTATGGTCGCCACGCTGTTTCTTTCTTCTTCCTGCGTGAAGGAGAATAGGTTTTGCCCGCTTTTGCTGATGTTGACGCAGGTGTTGACGATAGGTGCGTCTTTTCGTCCGCTCTCCAGCAGGAAGAGCAGCTCTTTGCATTCGTTGTCAACCGATACGATGTGCGTTTGTATCACCGTCTCCAATTCTTTGATGGCAAGAGAGATGTCCAACATCGGTGAATATTTAATCAGGACTTTCCCCGCTTTTAATCGGAGTGTCTCCGATATCTCCAACAGATTGGGCTCGCAATCGGCTATGGAGACCGTCTTGCGTCCTTGCTGGTCTCGTCTTGCGGGGTCGATGAAGATGACGTCCGCGGGTTCCATCCGCTTCAGGTAGGCCGTGCCGTCATCGTTGACCACTTCCGCTTGGGGAAGTCCAAGGAGCGGCATGTTGTGGCGCGCGATCTCGCAGAGTTCTTCCCTGCGTTCCACCATGGTGGCTGACTCGAAGTTGCGTGCGATGAAGGAGAAGTCCACCCCGAATCCTCCTGTGAGGTCCGCGAAGCGTTTTCCGCTCACGAGCGAAGCCTTGTAGCGTGCGGTCGCTTCGGAGGAGCACTGCTCCATCGAGAGTTGGACGGGGTAGAGGATTCCCTCTGTTTCGGCCCATGAGGGTATTTTGGTCCGTGCCTTCTGCCAACCGTTGATTTGGTCCATGACGAAGGGCATGGCGTCGCCCAGCCGTTCACGGTCTCTGAGCGCCAAGTTCCTCACGTCCTCCGTGCGGTGTTCTCTGATGTAGGGGATGAATTCTTGGTATTGGGTCATGGCGATAAAAAAAGGCGGAAGTAGTCCCGCCTCTTCTATTAGTTTCTTTAAGGATTAACTGAACACGACGGTTCTGTTTTTGTATACCAGCACCTTTCTGTCGATATGCTTCTCCACGGCTCTGGAGAGGACGATCTTCTCGAGGTCTTGTCCTTTGTGGATGAAGGATTGCACGGTGTCTTTGTGGGTCACGCGTGCCACGTCCTGCTCGATGATCGGACCTGCGTCCAACTCGGTGGTAACGTAGTGGCTGGTGGCGCCGATGATCTTCACGCCGCGCTCGTAAGCCGCATGATAGGGTTTGGCGCCCACGAATGCGGGAAGGAACGAGTGGTGGATGTTGATGATCTTGTTCGGATAGTTCTTGATCATCTCTTCGGAGATGATTTGCATGTAGCGCGCCAGGACGATGAAGTCCACATGCGCGTTTTTCAGCAGTTCCATCTCTTTCGCCTCTTGCTCGGCTTTGTTCTCTTTCGTGATAGGGAAGACGTGGAAAGGAATGCCGAACTTCTCGCCGATCCAAGCCAAGTCCGGGTGGTTGCTGACGATGAAGGGAATCTCCACGTTAAGGTCTCCGTTGAAATATCTGGAGAGGATGTCGAACAAGCAATGGGACATCTTCGAGACGAAAATCGCCATCCTGGGCTTCACGTCGGAGAAGTAGAGCTTGAAATCCATTTCGTATTTGTTGGCGAAAAGGGTGCGGAAGTACTCTTCGATTTTTTCCCTTGGGATGATGAAGTTGGCGAGGTCGAACTCGATGCGGGTGAAGAATGTGTTCTGAACATAGTCCACGTGCTGGTCCAAATATACGATGTTACCTTTGTTTACGTTGATGAAATCGGTCACCGCCGCCAGAATTCCTTGCTTGTCGGGGCAGTGAACCAATAGAATTGCAGTTTGTTTCTGGTCCATTTTTTTTCTATCACTTTTGTGCAAAGTTACGTATTTTGTTTGGGTTGACAAACTATTGAGCCATAATTGATTCCTCAAAAATCCAAAAGGTTTTGTGGCTGTGGAAAAAAGGAGTTGAAAATTTTTTCTGATTGATTTTTTCGTTGTAATTTCGCGGCGTCTCCTTGGAACTCTGGTAAGAGGTGAGGGGAGACACGGTTGGAGATTTGATGTGGCTTTGATTGTTAATGGTATGTGAAATATTTTTGTTGATATTTTCGGTTGTCGTTACAAGTCTTTTCGGACTTTTTTCGCAACTCCATAGCGGTCATTTCGCCATTCTCTTATTTTTTCGCCGTTTTTTTTTAAACTGATGGACCGTGAATGACTTTGCTCAATTTCCTGAAGGCTTTTCCGGTCCGATTTCTGGGGTAAATGTATGACTTCATTGAGGCTAACCCATCTTGATTGGTGCCGGTAATGTTACCGACATTGGCGAAGCCTTTGTTTTAACTTATGTATTGTTTATTATGAAAAAGGCTCTTATTACGGGAATTACGGGACAAGACGGTTCCTATCTTTCTGAGTTTCTTTTGGAAAAAGGTTATGATGTGCATGGAATCATTCGTAGGTCATCGGTTGACTATCGCGAGCGGATCGCCCATTTGGAGGGTTCTCCGCACTTCCACCTGCATTATGCCGACATGGGCGATTCCATGTCGCTGGTGAAGGTGATTGGCGCGGTGCAGCCTGACGAGATATACAATTTGGCGGCGCAGAGCCATGTGCAGGTGTCGTTCGACGCGCCTGAGTTCACGGCCGACGTCGACGCGACGGGTGTGCTTCGTGTCTTGGAGGCGGTGCGCACCAACCATTTGGAGGGAACGTGTCGCATCTACCAGGCTTCCACCTCCGAGCTTTACGGCAAGGTGGAGGAGGTTCCGCAGAACGAGAACACGCCTTTCCATCCCTATAGCCCCTATGCTGTGGCGAAGCTCTATGGCTTTTGGATCGTGAAGGAGTACCGAGAGGCGTACAACATGTTCTGTTGTTCGGGCATTCTCTTCAACCATGAGAGTGAGCGTCGTGGCGAGACCTTCGTCACGAGGAAGATCACGTTGGCGGCGGCGCGCATTGCGCAAGGCAGGCAGGACTGCCTCTATTTGGGCAATTTGGATAGTTTGCGCGACTGGGGATATGCGAAGGATTATGTGGAGTGCATGTGGCTCATTCTCCAGCATGAGAAGCCGGAGGACTTTGTGATTGCCACGGGTGTGCAGCACACGGTGCGTGAGTTTGCGACGTTGGCGTTCCACTATGCGGGCATCGAGCTCCGTTGGGAGGGCGAGGGCGTGCAAGAGAAGGGCATCGACTGCAAGACCGGCAAGGTGGTTGTGGCGGTGAGTGAGGATTTCTACCGTCCTACGGATGTGGTGAACCTCTGGGGCGACCCGACCAAGGCGAAGGCAGTGCTCGGCTGGGATCCTGCCAAGACCTCTTTCGAGGATTTGGTGAGACTGATGGTGGAGCACGACATTGCCAAAGTGGCTACCGAAGGCGCTGCGCAAAAGGTGAGGATGAACCTCGCGGAGTATTTGGAGAAGGGGATTGTGAAGTAGTTTTATTGTTCAATAGGATTGCGTTTGCTGCAGGAATAATATCATGAAAAATATAATTATCATCGGGGCAAGAGGAACTGGACAGTCTGTGTATAAACAAGTTTCCGATTATATAAAGGATTACGATTGTTACCAGGTAAAAGGTTTCCTTGACGATGATCCGACTGTTATTAAAAGTCCCCAAGATTATCCTCCGATATTAGGCCCCGTTGAATCGTATGAAATACAACCTGATGATTGCTTTTTAAGTGCGTTAGGAGATCCTATTAGTCGGAAAAAGTATGTTGAAATTATAATAAGCAAGGGTGGCGAATTCATTACATTGGTTAGTAAAAAATCATACGTAATGGATAATGTAAAATTAGGGAAAGGCGTTCTTATTGGTCCTTTTAATTTTATTGATGTTAATGTGGAAATAGGAGATCATTCTCTTATATTATCATTTTGTAATATTGGTCACGATACTAAAATTGGTAATTATTGCGAAATAGAACCTTATTCCGCTGTTTCTGGTAATGTGGCAGTTGAAAATGGTGTGACATTGCATGCAAGAGCAACCATAGCCCCCAAAATACATGTGGGCGAGAATAGTGTTGTTGGAGCGGGAAGTTTGGTTCTAAGAGATGTTGCACCTAATAGTGTTGTTTTTGGGAATCCGGCTAGACCTATTCCCATAAAATGAAAAAATGTCAATAGCCGTATAATTATCGTGTAAATAACGAATCTTTCTCATTTGATTTATATACAAAATTTAAATGTTCCCCCTTCCTCAGCAAGATTATACCGTCATGGTTGTAACCCTTACTTACAACCATGCTCCCTATATTGAAGACACCCTCAAGGGAATTCTCATGCAGCAAACAGATTTCCCGATTGTCGCTTGCGTTTTGGATGATTGCAGTACGGATGGTACAGCGGATATTGTGCGTAAATATGAGGCTCAATATCCTGATATCATCAAAGGATTTTACTTCGAGGAAAACCAGTTTTCGCAAGGGAAGTTCACGTTTGAAGTATTGATTCCCTGGCTGTCCAAAGTGAAATATATCGCTCTTTGTGAAGGCGATGATTTTTGGACAGATCCTTTAAAACTGCAGAAACAGGTGGATTTTATGGAGGCGCATCCAGATTGTACCATGTGTTTTCACAGCGTGAATGAACATTGGGAGGATGGTAGTGCGCCGGATAAGATATTCTTTCCGGTGGAAAATCGCATCTACACAGGCACCGAGATTTTTAAACAATGGGTGGTGGCAACAAGTTCTGTGATGATACGGTCCAATATATTTCACTCTCAACAAATAATGGATATTTTTAACAACAAAGGGCTAATGTATTATGACCATGCTATTTATATGTATTGCTCAGTTGTTGGGAAAGCAATGGGTATGAGTGATGTAATGGGGGTGTATAGGAGATTGAAAACAGGTTACTCTATTATTTTAGACAAAAATCTCAAGCAATGCTTTGACGTGATTGATCGTTATTGTACACATTTGCAAACGATGGAAAATATCTTTGGGCAAGGGTTAGGAAGCGAATTTCAAAACATAGTCCAGAGTCGTTTTGTATCCAAGGCTTTGGACGGATGTTTATTGTCAATAAGGCATAAACAATTACGACAAGCAAAACATTTCTTGTGTATGTCGTATAAGCGTGCGCATAAAGAGACTATTGTTTCTTTTGTGAAAAAATTGGCTAGACTTGTCGTGAAATGAACAATCCATCCATTTCCGTCATCGTTCCCATATATCAATCCGAAGCCACACTTCGCAGATGTTTGGATAGTATTCAATCCCAAACATTCACAGACATTGAGGTGCTTTTGGTGGACGATGGCTCCACAGACAAAAGTGCTGATATCTGCGAAGAATACGTTCAAAAAGATAACCGATTTCATCTCTTTCGCAAACCGCACAGTGGAGTCTCTGATACCCGTCAAATGGGGTTGGATAATGCCTCTGGGGAGTATGTGATTCATTGTGATTCGGATGATTGGATGGAAGCTAATATGTTGGAATTGCTCTATTTGAAGGCAAAAGAGACAGATGCGGATATGGTGGTATGCGATTATTATAGGAAAACCGATAAGGCGACCACAATTCATTATGAATTTCCTCATGGTTTGAAACCTAATAAACCGATAGGAAAACAAATAAAAGATCTTTCCAATTGTATGTGGAACAAATTTATAAAACTATCTGTCTTAAGAAAGAATAATATTTCCTTTCCTAAAGGAATGTTAATGGGAGAGGATGTATATGTGACATTTTCTTTACTGAACAAATTTATAAAAATAGAATATTTACCTCAAAGTCTGTATTATTATGATCATACATTAAACCATAATAATGTATCAGCTATTATAGCTAGAGAGGGAATGTTATCTAACATAAAAATAATAAGGAATTTAGAGTCTGTTTTAGATAAATCTTTATATGTAAAATTAGTAAGCCAAAAAAAATACGTGTTTATTCAATCATACAATAATGGGTTACTTACTGCAAAAGAATATTTGGGACTATTCCCTAAGGCGCATAATTCTTGGATTATAACAATCTTGAAAAATAGGACGCTGATTCTTTTTATTTTTAAGTGTATTCTTTTCAATTTCCACTTGAAATAATGTCGTTACGAGAAGATGGAAGATAATTTAGTAAAGAATAAACGTATTGCTAAAAATACAATTATGTTGTATTTCCGTATGGCATTAACGCTTATTGTGTCTTTATATACTTCTCGAGTTGTTCTAAACACATTAGGAGTGGAAGATTACGGCATTTATAATATTGTTGGTGGTTTAATCGTAATGTTTTCATTCTTAAATACATCTATGACCAATGCTTGTCAAAAGTTTTTTAGTGCTGCTGTCGCAAAGAATGATACTATAACAACTCAGAAAATCTTTTCTACTACATTATTTGCTCATGTAATTCTTGCCACGGTATTTCTAGTTATCACGGAAACCATCGGACTTTGGTTCCTATACAACAAGATGGATATACCATGTGAAAGGTTTCAATGTTCTACAATTGTTTACCAAATAATAATTGTCAATACATTATTCGGAATTTTTAAGGTGCCATATAACGCAAGTATTATAGCTAATGAAAAGATGAATTTCTATGCTTATACAAGCATCGTTGAAAGTATATTAAAGCTATTGATTGTCTATCTTTTATTAGTAATTCCAGTGGATAAATTACTTTTATATTCACTACTTAATCTTTCCATTGGACTAATTATGTTGTTTTGGTATATGTTATATTGTAATCAAAAATTTGATGGCAATAAATTTTCATTTCATTATGATTCAACGGCTTTAAAAGAGATTTTGTCTTTTTCTGGTTGGAATGTATTTGGTAGTTTTGCAGATTTAGGATATAAACAAGGATCTAATATAATCTTAAATTTATTCTACGGAGTAAGTCTTAATGCCGCAATGGGTGTCGCAAACCAAGCAAGATCCGCTGTTTTTTCATTTGTAAGTAATTTACAAGTAGCGGCCAATCCTCAAATTATTAAATCATATACCATTGAGGACTATTCTTATTTTAAATCTTTAGTTTGTAGAATATCTAAATATTCTTATTATCTGATGCTTATTGTTGCAATCCCTTTGATTCTCAATACAGATTATATATTGAAATTATGGCTTATTACCCCGCCTGCATATACAAATATAATTTTTAAATTATGCATTGTTTTCTCATTGATTGATACTCTTCATGGTCCATTGTGGACTTCTATGCAAGCAACTGGTAAAATAGCTATATATCAGATCGTTATAAGTGCGATTCTTCTTCTTAACTTGCCTCTATGTTATATGTCTTTGAAATGTGGAGGCTCTCCGGAAATGGTGATAGTAGTTCAAATTATTGTTTCGATTGTAACGTTAATTGTAAGAATGTGGTTTTCAAAAACACAAATAGATATTCCTGTAAGTTATTATCTTTCTAATGTTATTCTACCCGTTGTAATTGTGTCTATTCTTGTTATCCCTTCGGTCTACGTTCTCTCTTTTTATTATGAGGAAACAATATTATTCCTATGTGGATCATCAGTGGCGTGTTTTTTTATTACATTATTGGCTATCTATTTTGCAGGAATAACTAAACAAGAAAAAAAGCTATTTACGAAATATGTCCGTAATTCTTTAAACAAATTAAATTCACATAAGAATCTATGAGAATCCTTTATTGCTGCAATGAATATCCTCCATATAAATCTGGTGGTATTGGAAGTGTAACAAAAATTATAGCTGAGTCTTTGGTTAAAAAAGGACATAATATTTATATTGCAGGTTTTTATCCACAACAAAAAGAGGAATGCATCAAGGAAAATATAAATGGTGTTGTTGTTTATAGACTAAATAAACCCTCATTATTACTAATGTTAAGAGGATGGAAAAATCGGTTGTTAAATAAAGCTGGATTTAGTTCGTTGTTTGCCCCTCAATACGTAGAATGGTTTGAATCTCAAATTGAAAACATTATTAAAAATGAAAAGATAGAAATTCTTGAAGTGCCTGACTTCTATTTTTTTAATGTATATGAAACAGATTTACAATACAGAAAGTTTAGTGTGCCTACTATTCTTCGTATTCATGGATCTATATCATTTATGCAAAATTTAAGTGGACATCCAAACAAATATTCTTTTCATAATGATTATAATCATTTTTCTCGATGTGATTATATATCTTCTGTTAGTAATTACTCTCGAAGTTATATTGCATCAACTATGCCTAATTTGAAATTTAAAAAAGATGTTGTCATATATAATCCAATTGAAGATTCATTCCTCAAAAAAAATACTGGAAAATCGTTGCAAACGATTCTGTTTTTAGGTAAAATAAAAGATACAAAAGGGGCTTATAATCTTATACAGTCCTTTTGTGAGTTTTCAAAAAATAATCCTTTATGGCAACTGCGAATGATTGGTGGTGGAGACATTGAATATGCAAAATCTATAATACCGGAAGATTGTAAGGACAAAATTAAGTTTATGGGCTATTGTGATAGAGAGACAATCAAATGTGAAATAGATGATTGTTCATTTGTTTGTATTCCTACGTATTTCGAAAATTTTAGTATTGCTGCATTAGAAGTTATGGGAAGAAATAAAGCTTTGATATACACCGAAAGAACTTCTGGTCCTGAAATAATAACTAATATGAAAGATGGTATTCTTGTTGATCCTGAAAACAACGCTCAGATTACAGACTCTTTGTCTTTGTTATCCAAGAATATTCCTTTAAGAAATGAGTTGGCGGATAATGCTTTTACTAAAATTCATAGCCATTTTACGGTCAGTGCAATAACAAAAGAAATAGAAAGTTTTTATAACTCTATTTAATGATATCTAGATAAACAACAAGTTATATATCTTATGTTGTTAATTGGGAAAGACATCTTTCGTTAGTATGGATATTCAATCATTGATAGTTTTCTTATTTCTTCTTGTGTTTATGTATTATACAACACATAGAAGTTCATATTGTTTTGAGGGAAACGTAAAATTATCGAATTTTTATTTGCTTACTTGTGTCTTGGTGTATTCTGCCTTTATGGGTATGCGTGTCGGACTTGGTACTGATACGATGGGATATCGTCAACATTTTGATTTATACCAAATAAAGCCTTCTATAATAACTAGTCGTTTTGAATATGGATATTGTTTCGTCTTGTGGGTGGTTAGTCATCTTGGATTAGGAAAAGAGGTATTTATGGGGGTGATTTCGTTTATTCAATTGTTTTTTATTTTTAAGATTTTTGAGGATAAAAGGGAAATCTTACCTTATCTTGTCATTGTTTTTATTATTAGCACAGAATTTGTAAATTTCAATGGAGGCATAAGACAAATTACAGCAATGTGTATTTTTTTCTATTCGATAAAATTTATTGTCGAAAGAAATCTCTTTAAGTTTTTGCTTTGTGTGGCGTTAGCATGGAGTTTCCATAAATCAGCATTGATAGTAATTATTTTTTATCCGTTGTTAAATAAAAATACAAATTTATTTGAGAACGTCAAACTTCAAATTCTGCTTTTGTTTATATGTATATTGTTGTCCCGAACTTCTATTATTGCTTCAATTATCGGATATCTCGATATGGTTATTTCCATCCTTGGCTATTCTGGGTATCTTGAAAGAACTGATGAAATATATCGTTCTGATATTCAATTTGGACTCGGCTTTCTTGTCACTATAGTAATTCATTTTATCATTGTATTTAATAGTTCTAAAGTAAAAGAATACTTTAATGATGAATGGATAAATACTGCATATAAACTTTTTTTTATAGGAACTTTGATATATTACATCTCAATATCCAGTCATATGGTTGGACGTTTGAATTATTATATGCATGGTTTGTATTTTGTTTTTGGTGCATTATCTCTAATGTATTTTAAGCGGACGGAAAATCAAACTTTTATGATTGCTTTATCATTGTTGTATGTGTTGAACTTCTCACATATGATAATATCGCCATCTTCGTATAGTGTATATTATTTCACATGGCAAGAAAATGAATATTTTCAAAAATATGGTTACGAAATTACAGAATGGACAAACTAAGTAAAATTTCTCTTATACCCCATGCAGGATTATGTAATCGAATGAGAGCGATTGCATCGGGTATTTATTTTGCAAAGTTCTATAATACACCAATTGCAGTTTATTGGAATAAAACGCATGATTGCTATGCGAAATTCTCTGATTTGTTTCAATATCCTAATATTGAAAGTGTATGTATAATGGAAAACCATAACCCGTTGTACATGGTTCACGGACCAAGAACTTTATATGTTCCTAAATATTTAAGAAATTTATTCTTTAAATCATCTATTAGCGGTTATAGTTCAAACAAATCTGGTCCCATTAGTGCTAATGGTATGTTTAAAGGTAATGTGGTCATAGAGTCTTGTTGTGATATTGACAATCACTATTCTATTAATGAAATATTCATACCTACCCGAGAAATACTATCGAAAATTGAAAATTTGATTGGTTCTTCTTCAAATAATATGATAGGTATTCATATTAGAAGAACAGACAATGCCAATTCTATTGCTAGCGCAAGTATAGAAGATTTTATGTCAAGAATGAGTAAAGAGATAGATGATGATGAAACCACAATATTTTATCTTGCGACTGATGACCCAAATGTAAAAAACACTCTTCGTCAAAAGTTTGGTGAAAGAATTATATCCCCAGATTTATGTCTTTCAAGATCAAGTGTTAAGGGAATGAAAGATGCGGTAGCGGATTTATATTGTTTAAGTAGAAGTAAAAAAATTATTGGCTCTTATTATTCGTCATATTCGGAAATTGCGGCTGAAATTGGAGGAATTGAATTGGAAATTTGTAAAAAAAATAATTTATGATAATATCTATAATAATTCCAGTTTATAATGTTGAACAATTTGTTGAGAAGTGTGTTCTTTCATGTTTGAAACAAGATATAAAAGCATCTGATTATGAAATAATTTGTGTGAACGATGGCTCAAAAGACAATAGTTTAAGTATTGTGGAAGGAATTGCTTCTCGATATAAAAACGTGAAAGTTGTTTCACAACTCAATCGAGGATTGTCTGCCGCACGAAATACGGGAATGAGGTATGCGCAAGGTGATTATTATATGTTTGTGGATTCGGACGATTGGATAGAGGAAAATTGCTTAGGTAAACTGGTTCATAAACTTAACGAAGAAGAGCCTGATTGCTTGACCATTTGTGCGGCTAATGTCATAAATGGAGTACCTATAAGGCGTATAAGCTATTTAGATGAGAACCCTATTTCTGGTAAGGAATTGATGAGACGGGGAGTGGAACCATGCGCTCCCTTTTCTTTGTGGAATGGTTCTTTTCTAAAAAAAAACAACTTGAATTTTTATGAAGGAATTTTTCATGAAGATTCTGAATTTACACCAAGGGCATATTATTATGCCTCTAAGGTCTCATTTACTAATGATATCATTTACTACGTTTATCAAAATCCTAATTCCATTACTAGATCCGTTAACCCCCAAAAATCATTTGATTTGGTAAATGTGGTATGTAAAAATCTTAGCAATTTTGTGTCCGAAGTAGATCCAGATGATAGATATGTTTTTCATAATCTTGTGAGTCTATATTTGAACAATGCAATGGCGAACATTTTGCAGTCGGATATGGACAAGCAAATGGAATTGAATGACGTGATTCGCAGTAATAAGGGATTGTGGAAAAATCTGAGATCTAGTACAATACTGAAATATAAAGTGGAAGGTTGGTTGTTTCGAATGTTTGGAAATCCTTTGAGAATATACAGGATTCTACAATTCTTCAATAAAAATAAAAAAATTTTATGAATCAGAAATTGTGCATAGTATATTGTACAGCACCTCGTTATCGTGAGGCTATTTTTAAGGCTATTGATAATGAGTACAATTGCGATTGGTATTTTGGAAAAACATATACTGACATCAAGGAGATGGATTTATCTATATTAAATAATTATAGATATTATAGTATATTGGGTTCTCGGAAATATTTCTTTATTAAGATTGGTTTATTAAGGTTATTATTTAAGAAGGACAATCGAATATTTTTATATCTTACCGAAAGTAGGTCCATAACAGATTACATATTTTTGTTATTGGCTTCTTTTATGAAAAGGAAAAAAATATATGCTTGGACGCATGGATGGTATGGGAAGGAGTCAAAGATAGAAGAACGATTGAAACTTTGGCAGTTCAAGCATGTAGATGGTCTATTTTTATATGGGGAGAGAGCGAAAAATTTATTAATCGATCGTGGTATTTCTCCCGAAAAGATGTTTGTTATCAAGAATTCCTTGCATTATGATCAACAAATAGATTTACGCCATCATTTAGTACGGTCAGACATATTTGAAAAACACTTCGGAAACAGTTACCCTGTTATTATCTTTATTGGTAGATTAACTAATGTCAAGCGCTTAGATATTCTTGTTGAATCTATTTTTAAACTTAGGGAAAAAGAAGAGAAATACAATGTTGTGTTTGTTGGTGACGGAGAAAAGAGATTTGATTTGGAGAAAATGGTTGAACGATTAAACATGAAAGACTGTTTTTGGTTCTATGGAGCTTCGTATGATGAAGTCAAGAATGCTGAATTAATATATAATTCAGATTTATGCGTTGCTCCTGGCAATGTAGGATTAACAGCCATGCATACTATGGTTTTTGGTTGTCCAGTTATCTCTCACAATGATTTCGACTGGCAAATGCCTGAATTTGAAGCCATTCACCCCGGAGAAACTGGAGATTTCTTTGAACGAGATAATGTAGATAGTTTGGTACATGCAATTAGTGGATGGTTTGCAAATAATAAAAATAGGAGGGAGCCAATTAGACAAGCATGTTATAAGGAGATAGATTCGTATTGGAATCCTTATTATCAAATGGAAGTGATAAGAAAGAACATTATATTTGAGTAATATGAAAATAAGAAAACTGGGTAGAAAGATAAAGTCTTGGTATTATCGTAAGCGATACAATTTGAAAAATGTCCACAAAACTACTTATTTTGGTGGCACTTCAAATATCAGCAAAGATTTGGTGGCAGAAATGTATTCATATATTGGACCAAGTTGTGTCGTTTATCCGAAAGTTTCAATCGGGGCATATTCAATGTTAGCAAATAATGTTTCGATCATTGGTGGAGATCATAATTATCAAAAAGTAGGTGTGCCGATAATCTTTTCAGGTAGAGGAGCATTGAAGCCTACAATAATTGGACGGGATTGTTGGATAGGTGCTCATACGATTATATTATGCGGTGTATCTATTGGTGATGGATCTATCATAGCCGCTGGTTCTGTGGTAACAAAGGATGTGGAGCCTTATTGTATTTATGGAGGTGTACCGGCAAAAAAGATAAGGAATAGATTTAATTCAGAGGATGAGATGTTAAAGCATTCCAACTTGTTGAATTCATTTAGATATGATATTCCTTTAGATATGTTTTGTAAGTGATGAAACTATGGATTATTTTAAAGATAATTACAGACTAGAGCTTCCTTTATATCAGAATCAACTAAGTCTAAAACACCAAATAATCCGTTTGTTGTGGAATATAATTTGGCCGCTAGGCACATGGTTTTTGCCACGCTCTGTAGGTGGAGGATGGAAGCGCTTTCTCCTTTGTTTATTTGGTGCGAAAATCCATAAAACAGCAAATGTGTATTCTTCCGCAAAAGTATATTACCCCGCTAATTTGGAGATGGCAGAGTATAGTTGCTTGGCAGATAATGTAGAGTGTTACAATGTTGCACTTGTTAAAATTGGTGCTCAAAGTACAGTCAGTCAAGGGGCGTATCTTTGTACTGCAAGCCATGATATTAACGATCCGAAACACTCTTTGATTACCAAACCGATTGTTATAGAGGATCAGGCTTGGATTGGCGCAAAAGCATACGTTGGTATGGGTGTCACCATCGGCCAAGGTGCTGTGGTTGGCGCTACCGCTTCTGTCTACAAAGATGTCGATCCATGGACCGTAGTAGGCGGTAACCCTGCTAAATTCATCAAAAAGAGAGAACTGAAAGAGCAATGTTAGATTTATCCGTCATCATCCTCACCTACAACGAGGAAATCCATATCCGTCGTTGTTTGGAAAACATTAGTTCGATTGCTAATGAAATATTTGTAATCGATTGTTTTTCAACAGACAAAACTTGTGAAATAGCATCTGAGTTTTCGAATGTCCATGTACTGAAACATGAGTGGCCAGCTACAAAGTATGCAGGACAGTTTAACTGGGCTTTGGAGAATGCATCCATAAATAGTAAATGGATAATGCGTTTGGACGCAGATGAATATTTGTTGCCGGAAACACTCGTCGAATTGCAAGAAAAGTTGCCTAAAGTGCCTGAAAATACAACTGGTATAGTCATCAAACGTAGGCATATTTTCATGGATAAATGGGTGAGAAGAGGTGTCTATCCCGTTAAATTATTACGCGTTTTTCAGTATGGAAAAGCTATGTGTGAGCAACGATTAATGGATGAACACATTCAGTTGTTGGAAGGCGATTGCATCGAATTGGATAATGATTTTTGCGACCATAACCTAAATAGTCTTTCATGGTTCTGCAATAAGCATGTGGGATATGCGCTTAGAGAGGCCGTGGATTTGTTGGATATAGAATTAGATCTAACTGGTTTTGCAACTACGGATGAGGGAAAAATGATTAGTGAACAAGCTAATCAAAAGCGTATGAAGAAACATAAATACGCTAAACAGCCGTTGTTCTTCCGTAGTTTCGCCTATTTCCTCTACCGCTACATCCTGCGAGGAGGCTTTCTAGACGGCAAGGAGGGCTTCCTCTTCGCATTTATCCAAGGCTGGTGGTACAGAACCCTAGTGGACGCCAATATCTTCGCCTGCAAGAAGGCTTGCGGTGAGGACAAAGAAATGATAAAAGCATATATCGAAAAGAACTGGGGAATTGTATTGAAATAGTATCGATGTCGGACCCTTATTGAAAGAATTCCAAAAGAGAATATGATAATGAATAGAATCCAATATTTAGATTCATTAAGACTCTTTGCGATATTGGGGGTTATTCATGTACATTCCACATACAAATTTGATTTGTCATCTTGTTACCAAGATTGGTTATGTTCATGTGTGAGGGATTGTGCGCCTCGGTGGATTATTCCTGATTTTGTGATGTTGAGCGGCGTTTTCATGCTTAATCCTAAAAAGGTAATAACGCTCAAAGAAAATTTCACTTTAAGAATTCCAAGGTTTTTGATTGCTTATGTGTCTTGGTGGTTGATTTATTGCCTTTATAAAGTAGGCATAGGTGTTGTTACTAATAATTTAAAAATTTCTATAGATATCCTTCTGCCAGAAGTACACTTGTGGTTCTTGCCCTTAATCATTGGTTTGTATTTAATGCTTCCATTCTTTAGAATCATTAATCAAGATAGTAAACTAACTCGTTATTATTTAATCGTTTGGCTGGCTTTTACAAGCGTTGAATTCTTCTTGCCTTTTGTGGGCTTCTCAATTGAAACAATACGTCCATTATATGGTATTTATTTGTTTTCCGGTTATATGTTTTTAGGTTATCAATTATTTCATATAGAGCTTTCGAAAAAACAAAAGGTGTTGATTTATGTGGGAGGTGTTGTGGGGTGCGTCGTATCTATCATAGGCACGTTTGCGCTTTCGGATTTTCCTGGACCCAATCATCCTTTGTTTACCCAAAACATCGGTCCTTGTTTAGTGATGATGTCTATGGCTGTGTTCCTCTTTTTTAAAGACTTTTTTGAAGAAGAGCGCTCGTGGATGGTGAAACTAAACGAATATGTGAGGAAAGATTTATTTGGAATCTATTTAGTACATATCTTATGGCTTGACATTTTTTCAAGAATAATTTTTCGACTAGAATTGAGTTGGATAATATCATCCATTCCTCTTTCTGTATTATCATTCGTATTTAGTCTTTATTCAGTAAAAATCATTCGATTGATACCATACCTTCGAAATATTGTAAAATGAAGGATCCTAATTTCCCTTCCGCATTCAAGGAGATTTAGTTTTTGTGTGGGGAAATTTTATATTTAAAAGTATTGATGTGTTGAAGTTACCCAATGAAAATTAGTATTATTACCGCCACCTACAATAGCGGTGAGACAGTAAAAGAGACGCTGGAAAGTATTCTGAGACAATCTTTCCAAGATTACGAATTAATTATCAAAGACGGAGGGTCCAAAGATAACACCCTCGCCATCTGCAGAAAGTATGAACCCCTCTTTGAGGGCAAAATGCGCATCGTCAGCGAGCCTGATAAGGGTATTTATGATGCAATGAACACGGCCATCTCCTTGGCGACGGGCGACGTGGTCGGCATTCTCAACTCGGACGATTTCTATACCTCGGACGATATCCTGCAGCGTGTGGCGGATAAGATGGAGGATCCCGCTCTCGATGCGGTCTATGGCGATGTCCACTACGTCTCGCCTAACAACCTGAACAAATGCGTCCGTTACTACTCGTCGAAGAAGTTCACCCGCGAACTTATCCGTTACGGCTATATGCCCGCTCATCCGTCGTTCTATTGCAGACGGGAACTTTTCGATAAGTTCGGATTGTACGATACACAATATCGTATTGCATCGGACTTCGATATGATGGTACGGCTCATCTATTTGGGTAATATTCGGATGAAATACATGCCCGTGGATTTCGTGACGATGCGTGTGGGCGGCGCTTCCACCGCAGGCGTGAAGAGCCACCTGCGTGTGGTCAAGGAACACCAGCATTCACTGAAGAAACATGGTGTAAACTCTAACATGGCGATGGAAGGTTGCCGGTTCTTGATGAAACTGACTGAGTTCAGACTGTAAATTCTGCCACATTCCTCCGCATGCGTCGTCGCCTCATCCTCATCCTCTCTTTCTTCCTCCTTCTCGTGGCATTGGCCCTTTTCGTCAACACCACCTACCAAATCTATCCGATGAATAGGGTAGAGGAAGCTCAAACGCGAGATTTCAGGGTGATGACGTGGAATGTGCATGACTCCGGAAGCGACTATAAGGCACGCCAAAAAGGCATCGCGCAACTGATCCTCTCCATCGATGCCGACGTGGTGATCCTCGAAGAGTTCTTCCTCAAAACTTCTGCTGAACTGGACTCCATCGTGAGGGCTCATTATCCTTACGTGCATGACGATTGGGCGAACTTCTCTTGTGGCGAAATCCTCTATAGCCGTTTCCCCATAGATACCTCTCTACAGGTGCGTTCTGATACGCTCGCCGCCCTCACCAACGAATACATCCTTTCGGTGAACAACCGCTTGGTCCGCCTCGTGGGTTGCCACCTTATCAGTTCCAACAACTTCAGCGCCGAACGTTATACTTTCCAAAGTATTAGGGACTTCAAAACGTTGTACAAATACTTCGGAATTTATCGGAAGGGTCAAGAGAGACGCACGAAGGAGTGCCGCCAACTCTCTCGACACCTCAGTGAGAACCCGATGCCCACGGTTGTTTTGGGCGATATGAACGACTTCAGCGGTACCCCTCCGCTGAAAATCCT
>CALCUH010000093.1 GCA_937907165.1 uncultured Bacteroidales bacterium
CTGTCAACGCTTCGTTCAGTAAGGCGGGCGCCTATGTCGAACTCCCCGCTTTCGATAAGGGGCAGTCTGAACTTTTCCGTTTGACGACCGGTTCCTATTTCAACAAGTACTCCTCTTCCGACGATTGGAGCGGTGAGTATATCGTGACGAAAGGTGCCTCTTCCACAAAGTCTCTCTCTTACGATAAAATGACGGAGCTGCAGATTTCTACCGTGGATGTGAAAAAGAAAGGCGACATCTATGAAATCACTTGGGACGGATCGGATGAGAAGGGTAATCCTTGCTCCCTCTATTATTATGGTTCCATCCATTCTGAGGCGATGCGCCGATAATAAAATTCTTATTTCTTAATTCTTATCTCTTAACTCTATTTTGTATCTTTGCAAAAAACAAAAAGGATTGATATAAACGATGGAACATAAGCTGAGAATATACAACACACTGACAAGAACGAAGCAGTTGTTTGTACCGATGAATGAACCTCATGTAGGAATGTATGTATGCGGTCCGACCGTATATGGTGACGGACATCTTGGACACGCTCGTCCTGCTATCACTTTCGACGTCTTATTCCGCTACCTGACCAGCCTCGGCTATAAGGTACGCTACGTGCGTAACATCACGGATGTGGGTCACTTGGAGCATGACGCTGATGACGGTGAGGACAAAATCGCTAAGAAGGCCCGCTTGGAGGAAAAGGAGCCTATGGAGGTCGCTCAGTATTATACCAATCGCTACCATAAGGCGATGGAGGCTTTGAACGTATTGCCTCCGAGCATCGAACCTCACGCCTCCGGCCATATCATCGAGCAAATCGAATTCGTCAAAAAGATTTTGGACGCTGGCTACGCTTACGAAAGCCAAGGTTCCGTCTATTTCGACGTGAAGAAATACAATAAGGACCATCACTACGGTAAACTCTCCGGTAGGAATATCGAGGATCTCTTGGAGACGACCCGTGATTTGGATGGCCAGGATGAGAAACGTTGCGCTTTGGACTTCGCTTTGTGGAAGTGCGCACAACCTGAACATATCATGCGTTGGCCTTCTCCGTGGAGCGACGGTTTCCCTGGTTGGCACATGGAATGCTCCGCGATGGGTACCAAATACCTCGGCGAGGAGTTCGATATCCATGGTGGTGGTATGGACTTGATTTTCCCTCACCACGAGTGTGAAATTGCTCAGTCTACCGCCGCTTTGGGCAAGGAGACTGTCCACTATTGGATGCATAACAACATGATTACCATCAACGGTAAGAAAATGGGTAAGTCGCTTGGCAACTTCATTACGCTCGACGAGTTCTTTACGGGTAGCCATAAGCTTCTCGCTCAGGCTTATTCGCCGATGACCATCCGTTTCTTTATCCTTCAGGCTCATTATCGCAGCACGGTGGACTTCAGTAACGAGGCGCTCCAGGCTTCCGAAAAGGGATTGGAACGTCTCTCCGACGCTTATGCGAGATTGATGAAAATCACGCCTGCCGCTACTACGACTGTCGACGTGGCTGGTTTGCGTGAGAAATGCGAGGAGGCGATGAACGACGATTTGAACACGCCTATCGTTATCTCTTATTTCTTTGATATCGCTAAGGCAATCAATACGGTTTCTGATGGCAACGGTACCATTTCAGCCGCCGATTTGGAGGAACTGAAATCTTTGTTCCAACTCTATCTGATCGATATTCTCGGCTTGCGTTTGACCGCCTCCGGTGATTCTAACAACGACGCCTTCAAGGGCGCTGTCGATCTCCTTCTGGAAATCCGTAAGCAGGCGAAGGCTAACAAGGATTGGGCTACCAGCGATAAAATCAGAAACGAGCTCGCCGCTTTGGGCTTCAATGTGAAGGATACGAAGGACGGTTTCGAGTGGAGCATTTAAGCTTCCGATTCCGTCGATCGTTATATCTGAAAAATAAATCGTGGATTTTGTTCCAGGTTTAATTTTTATGTGTAACTTTGTGGCATAAAAATCGAAGAGATGATAAAGAATGTCTATTCATATTATTATTACTACTTTTACTTTAGACGGTAAGAGCGGGGCTTCGATTTCCAAAACTGAGATTTAAAACGTTCGAAATAAGGTCCCGCAGTAATGCGGGACTTTTTTATTTTAAAGATATGGATATGACGAACAATAGATATTATTATTACTTCTATTATTACTTTGTGTGATTCACAAGGTGAGGTTCGTCGTTGTCTAGATTTAGAGTCCCACCTTGAAGATAACAAGGCGGGACTTTTTAATTTGATATTATATATACATGAAAAAGAGAGTTGTGATACAAGGCATCGCGGGTTGTTTCCATGATATCGCCGCGAGGGAGTACTTCAGAGGGGAGGAGATCGACATCGTCCCTTGTGACCACTTCGACGTGCTTTTCGACACGCTCTCCGCGGATAAGGATTTGATCGGTATCGTGGCAATCGAAAACACGATCGCGGGTAGCCTTTTGCAAAACCATACGCTCTTGGCTGATAGCGGATTGCGCATCGCAGGTGAGCAAAAACTGCGCATCAAGCATAACTTGGTGGCGCTCCCAGACCAGGATGTGGCGGATATCCATGAGGTCTATTCGCATCCTATCGCATTGATGCAGTGCCAGAATTTCCTGAAGGAGCATCGTGCGATGAAGGCGGTGGAACATGACGATACCGCTTCGAGCGCCCGCATGGTCGCCGAATTGGGCGAACGTGGGAAGGCGGCTATCTGTGGTGAACTGGCGGCTGAGATTTATGGTCTGCAGATTCTCGCCAAGGGCATCGAGACGAACAAGCGTAATTTCACCCGCTTCCTGATCATCGGTCACGAGGATAAGGTGGCGGAGATGAATGTGGGGAAATTTCCTAATAAGGCCTCTTTGCTGCTCGTCCTTCCGCACGAGGAGGGTAGTCTGGCGCAAGTTCTATCCATCCTCTCGTTTTATAAGATGAACCTCACCAGAATACAGTCGACCCCCATCATCGGTCGTGAGTGGGAATACCAGTTCTACATCGATTTGGAGTTCGATAGGTATGACCGCTATATGAATGCCTTGAACGCTGTCCGCCCCTTGTCGAGCGAATTGCGGGTCTTGGGCGAATATGAGGTTGGTAGACAAACTATATAAGATGTAAATAATTAATAATAAATAAATTAAAACATTATGGAATTAGAAAAATTGAATTTAACGGGTGTTGAAGAGAAGAGACCTTTGGTGATCGCCGGACCATGTAGCGCGGAGACGGAGGACCAAGTGATGGAGACTGCCAAGCAATTGGCGAAGAATGGTATCAAAGTGTTCCGCGCCGGCGTGTGGAAACCTCGTACCAAGCCGGGAGGCTTCGAGGGTAACGGTATTGCCGCATTGCCATGGTTGCAGCAGGTGAAGAAGGAGACAGGCATGTTGGTCGCTACCGAAGTGGCTACCGCTAAGCATGTCGAGGAGGCGTTGAAGTTCGGCGTGGACCTTTTGTGGATTGGCGCGCGTACGACGGCAGACCCGTTTGCCGTGCAGGAGATCGCCGACACTTTGAAGGGTGTGGATATTCCTATCCTTGTCAAGAACCCTGTAAATCCAGACCTTGAGTTGTGGATCGGCGCTTTGCAACGTATCAACAATGCGGGCATCAAGCGCTTAGGCGCCATCCATAGGGGCTTTAGCACTTATGACAAGAAATTGTATAGGAATCTTCCGCAATGGCATATTCCGATCGAGTTGCACAGACGTATCCCTGAGTTGCCTATCATCTGTGACCCTAGCCATATCTCAGGTCGCCGCGACCTCATCTCTCCGTTGTGCCAGCAGGCGATGGATCTTCAGTTCGATGGCTTGATCATCGAGTCTCACTGCGATCCTGACCACGCTTGGAGCGACGCTTCCCAGCAATTGGCGCCGGATGTGTTGTCGTTGATCCTCAATAATTTGGTGATTCGTGAGACGAACCAAACAACTGAAAGCTTGGCTGAATTGCGTAAGCAGATTGATGAGATAGACATGGATCTTACGGAGATGTTGGCGAAACGTATGCGCGTGGCAAGGGAAATCGGTATCTACAAGAAAGAGCATGAGATGGCTATCCTTCAAACGAACCGTTATGATGAAATCATCCACAAACGTGTGGAGGCTGGTACTGCTATGGAGATGGACGGCGAGTTCATGAAAGCCATTTTCGAGGCTGTTCACGCTGAGTCTGTGCGTCAACAGATGAAGATTATGGAGGGATAAAATAATAGTCTTTAACAATATTTTTGATTGTACGTTTCACGGATTGCATTAATTATTGTAATTTTGCGAAACGTACATTCATTATGATGTGCGAGACGAAAGGAAGTATGGGAAAAAGTCGTAGACTGTGGTACGTTCCTAAAGATAGGGAAGCCACGGAGATGGAAAAAAAGGTGATGTTTTATGAGAGCAGGGGATTTGAAGTTCCTTCCCGTTCTCTGATAAAGACTCCTGAACAAATCGAAGGTATTCGTCGAAGCGGCGTCGTCAACACGGGTGTGCTTGACTTGGTCGAGCGGGAAATCCATGCCGGCATGTCTACCGAAGATATCGACAAACTCGTCTATGACTACACTACGGCGCACGGCGCTATTCCCGCACCTCTTAACTACGAGGGCTTCCCTAAGAGCGTCTGCACTTCCATCAACGAGGTGGTCTGCCACGGTATTCCGAATCCGAGAACGATTTTGAAGGAGGGGGATATCATCAATGTGGACGTCTCCACCATTTTGGATGGCTATTTTAGCGACGCCTCCCGTATGTTCTGCATCGGTGAGGTTTCTCCTGAGAAGAAAAGATTGGTCGAGGTGACTCGCGAATGCCTGCAATTAGGCATGGAGGCGGCTAAGCCTTACGGTTTCGTGGGTGACATAGGCTCTGTCATAGAGAAGCATGCGAAGAAAAACGGTTATTCCGTGGTTCGTGACCTTTCCGGACATGGCGTGGGATGCGAGTTCCATGAGGAGCCGCAAGTTGACCACTTCGGTAAGCCGGGCACGGGTATGCTTTTGGTACCGGGAATGGTTTTCACCATCGAGCCGATGATAAACATGGGTAAGTATCCCGTCAATTTCAGTAGAATAGACGGTTGGACGGTGACCACGCGTGACGGATTGCCTTCGGCGCAGTGGGAACACACCTTCCTGATGACCGAAAATGGTCTGGAAATCCTGACCTATTAAATTTTTTTTCATTGGAGAATGCAATATTTGCACGATTTAATCGTTAAGATATTGTGTTTTTCAATGGTAGTATTTTAAAAGTAATACAGTGTTATGTTTGGGTTGCCCGTGAGGGTCGCCCAAATTTTTTGTTTTTATGTTCCATGATATCAGATTTTTCTTAAATTCGTAAAGTCGGCGTTTGTTCGGCTATTTTTGATTTTGTAAATGATAGCACATAGTAAAATGAATTGGATGGCGAAGCTCTTGATGCTTTTTTTCGGGCTTTTGACCTGCGCTTCCGTTGGGGCGGAGGCCGATTCCCTTTTCATTTCCCTTTTGAAGAAGTCTGAAGAGAAGAGGATAGCGGAGATAAGTTGTGCGGATTTGACCGTCAACGAGGATCTTATCCTTTTTAATAAAACGCGGGAGTTCGGCTATTCGAAAGAGGAGGCGAGGCGTGTTGTCAATTTATACAGCAAAGATTACTTTCCGGAATTCCGCTGGAAATATATTGCGGAGAGGTATGCGAAGTTCATCAATACGGATGAAATCCGTGCCGCATTGGAATATTTTGAAAGCGATGGGGGACTTCTGGCCACGGAGCATTTTAAGTATAGCGACGGCAAGGAGTGTAGTGGTAAGATAATGGAACGTCTTTACAAAAGTATGGCGGAGATGATGGTGAAACGTAAAGTTGTTAAGGAAGTGAGTTCTGCGCCCAAGGATTACCAGAAAAAATTCCGTACTTATTTGTCGGTGTCGGGGCAACTCGACCGATCCTTTTCATCCGTGTTAAATGATATGACGGCAAAGAAGGACAAAGCTTATTTCCAGCTTTTTTCCGATTATATGGGAAAAAACATGACGACACTGATGATTGATGCCAGCTATCCGGTCGAATTGGCGGGGGAACTGCGTGTTCTCAATACGCCATCGTTTAGGACGAGGGTAAAGCAACTAATAGAGAGAATGGAGGACTGATTATGACGAAATATAAAACGGTAAAAGAGGCTTACGGGCAAAAATACGTCCCGGACGGGCTCGAAAGAGCCATCTCGGACGGCATCCTTATCCGGGATATGATAATCCACCTATGCGGATGGGAATCATACGGCGACCGCATAGGCTTCACGATACTGGCGCGAATGGACGCCGTCAGCGTACGAATATACGCGGACGCCGAGGACAAGGAGGCGGTACGGGCGATCGAAACGGGGCTGCCCGAGATAAAGCGCCTCGACTTCAACGAACTGCCCGTGCTACAGACGGATAGGAGGAAAAAATTCAAACTGTGGTTCTTCCTTGAGCCGAAGTATAGGGACTTCGACCGGAAGATGGAGGCGGTGTTCAGCTTCTCGAAGCCCAACAAGGACTTCATGGAGTCGCGGATCGGAGCCACGGTGCTCTACCGCATGAAGGCGGAGGAGAGCGGGTTCTACGGGCAGAGAATCGAGCCGGGACTCGCCGAGGGACTGGCGATAGAGGCGATGAGGAGACGCCTCGCCGGGGACGCGGACGTCCCCACGACGCACAAGCTCAAATACTACTACGACATGAAACAATATAAACAAGTGATAAAGGACTATGACGACGAGAAAAAGAACCATGCCGAGGCTGACCGACTACGCGGCGGCTCTCGGGAACCTCTTGGGGGAGACCGTGACGGTGGAGATGACACCGGAGGACGGAAAAGTCCGAGTGTCGGTGGAATCCGAACCGACGCTCTGAAGGACGGGGATGACGCCCGTCCAAGCGGAATGGCTGCTGACGGGGATGCTGTTATCGGCAAGTATATTAAAAAAGCGCTCGGAATCATCCGCGGAATCATCCGCGGGGTATTCCGGTCGTGACATCGGAGGACCTCCAATTTATGATTGATTATTATTCCACTTCCGTGGGTAAGAAAATCAGGAAGGGGAATGCGTTGATGTTGTTGGATGCGAGTGCGTTCGAAATGGAGATGCAGGCTGATTTCGAAACGTTCCTAAAAGAATATTCTCGGACCAATCCGCCTTCCGTCATGAAAGTCGCGCCCTTGGATGAGAAGGTGGAAGATTCTGTAAATGGTTGATGAAGAAAACATATAATAAACTAAAATACAATCACATGAAGAATTTGATTTTAAGAAAAGGCTTGTTAATGATGTTGTGTCTAACGTTAGGAGGCGCATTGTCATGTTTCGCGGAGGATTCCTACCGAGATCTGTTGGTGAAATTGTCTAAAGTCAACGACGTGTCGAATGGGAAGGAAAAGATTGTGAATGCTTTCGTTCCGATGATGGTCGAGATGGGAAGCTCGGAAGAGTTTGCCAAACAATATGTGGATGCGTATTATGATTCGGTTTTCTATAAGGATTGCATAGATTTGATGGAGTCCGTATACAAACCTTTGGTGACCGAACAGGATTTGAAAAATGCCTTAGCCTATTACACTTCTCCCGAAGGGACGGAGGCGTTACAACATTCGAAAATATACAATGACCAGGATGCGTTGCAGAATGTGTTGGCAAGAATGTATCCCGATTTGATGAAGTTGGGGATGGGCGAAAAAGTGGGAAAGATCTCCTCTTCCACGCCTAAGGATTACCAGAAGGCGTTCCATGAGTACTATAAAGTGTCTGGTTTGGACAACTCAATGGAAACGATGTGTTCCCAGATTATAAATATGACCGAAAGAGTCGATGAGAAACTAAAGAAGAGTTTGAATGATTATTTTTCGAAGAATATCGAGACTCTGATTATGGATTGCGGTTATCCTACCATGACAAAGGAGAACTTGACTTCTTTGGCTGCTTTCTTCAAAAGCCCGTCGGGAAAGAAAAACTCTTCCGCCAACTCGAAATTTTTAAAGGAAGCCATGACGTTCGGTCTCTCCGCTACCATGAAGTTCCAGACAAAGGCAAGGGAGACGTTACAAGAGATGTCCGCATCCGCTGACAGCACGCAGCAAACGATTGAGATGGTTCCTGCGGAGTAGTTCGTCTGTGATAAAAAGCAAGGGCGTAACCGGCTAAATGATAGCTGTTTGCACCCTTTTTGTTTGCGCAAAGAGATAAAACCGAATATTTTTTACAAATAAAGAAAAGTATTTTTGTCGATTCGGAAAATAATCTCTATATTCGCGTTCCCTTTTATAGGGAAATATAAATAATTAAAAATTTAAATTTTATGTTAAATCAGTACGAGACCGTTTTCATTTTGACTCCCGTTTTATCTGATTCTCAGATGAAGGAAACGGCGGACAAATTCAAGAGCGCTTTGGTCAGCGCTGGTGCTGAGATTGTCAACGAAGAGCAATGGGGCCTTCGCCACTTGGCATATCCTATCGAGGGTAAGACTACTGGATTCTACTGCTTGTTGGAATTCAAGGCTGAGCCTGCGACTATCGAGATGTTGGAGACCCAATATCGTCGTGACGAGAAAGTAATTCGCTTCCTTACCACAAAACTTGACAAGTATGCTGTTGAGTATGCGGCTAAAAGGAGAAGTTTAAAATCTAACAAAGAAAAGGAGGCTTAAAATGGCAGCACAAAATTCATCAGAAATCAGATATCTAACTCCTCCGACGGTGGATGTTAAGAAGAAGAAATATTGCCGTTTCAAGAAGAGCGGTATCAAGTACATCGACTACAAAGATCCTGAGTTCTTGAAGAAATTCTTGAACGAGCAAGGTAAGATTTTGCCTCGCCGTCTCACCGGAACTTCTTTGAAGTACCAGAGAAAGGTCGCTCAAGCAGTGAAAAGAGCTCGTCATTTGGCGTTGCTTCCATTCGTAACCGATTTGATGAAATAAATAAAGGAGGGATAAACAATGGAAATCATTTTATTGCAAGACGTACAGAACTTGGGTTACAAGGACGACGTAGTAAAGGTAAAGAACGGTTATGGCCGTAACTTCCTTATTCCTCAGGGTAAAGGTATCTTGGCTACTCCATCAGCTAAGAAGCAATTGGAAGAGAGCTTGAAACAACGTGCTCACAAATTGGCTAAGATCAAGGCTGACGCTGAGGCTTTGGCTGCTCAGTTGAACGGTGTTTCTTTGACTATCGGTGCTAAGACTAGCGCTACTGGCACTATCTTCGGTTCCGTTAACAATATCCAAATCGCTGAGGCTTTGTCCAAGAAGGGATTCGATATCGACAGAAAGATCATTTATATCAACGACAACGTGAAGGAGCTTGGTAACTATACAGCTACTATCAAACTTCACAAGGAGGTTTCCGCTGAGATTAAGTTCGAAGTGGTCGCTGAATAATTGTCTTAAAACTCAACATAAATGCGGGGACGGTTTTTCCTTCCCCGCATTTCTTTTTTTACTGAATTTTTGTTTTTATTTTGTTCCCTTTTTTTATATTTGTATTGTTTGAAATAGTTTTGGTATGAGTATGAAAAAGAGTTTTATTTTGTTGATTATTAGTGCGTTCTCCGCTTCTGTCGCTTTGGCTGACAATGAGGTGGATAGTAAAGGACGCAAGCAGGGCTATTGGCATAAGGAATATGGTAACGGTTATAATGTTTACGAGGGTGAGTTTAAGGACGATCAGCCTGTCGGAACCTTTAAGCGTTACTATGAGAACGGTGTCTTGAAATCTATCCAACAATACGGCGAAAACGAGACTTCCGCCATCGTCATCTATGATACCGACGGTCTGACTAAATCCGCTCAGGGTGCTTTTATCGGTAAGGAGAAAGAGGGAGAATGGACTTATTATGTGGACGGGAAAGTCTCTCTTATCGAACATTATAAGAAGGGCGTCTTGATCGGGAAAACCCAGTCTTTCGCGAAAACTGGCGAACTGATTGAAGAAACTCCTTATACGGACGGAAAAATCGACGGATTGTGCCGCCGTTTCCTCCAAGACGGTAAGCTCTATTCGGAGTCTAACTATAAACTTGGGGTCGAGGATGGCGTATATAAGCTTTACGAGGGACATGAATTTCCGGTTGTGGAGGGTGTCTATGTTGATGGTAAGAAAAACGGCGAATGGCTGATAAAGAATGACGAGGGGAAAATCGTCGATACGATGAAGTATGATATGGGTGTCCTCTTGAATGCGAAGTCCATCATCAAGGAAAACGCCTCTCAGGCTGATGATTATGAGAAAAAAGAGGGTACTATTCCGGAGCCTGATAAGATGCCGTTGAATAAAGAAGCCGACAAATAATGGCCGACTCGAAAAATATTTTAGTTGGTATGAGCGGTGGGGTTGATAGTTCCACCGCTTGTATTTTGCTTAAAAACCAGGGTTTCAATGTTGTGGGAGTGACGATGTGGATGTGCGACGCTCCCCGCAACCATGAGACTTATCATGACGAACTTCCTGATTATATTGTTGAGGCTCGCCGTCTGGCGGACCGCTTGGGTTTCCCCCATCATGTGTTGGATGTCAGGGAGGAGTTCCGTCTAAAGGTTATGGACGCCTTCGCCAACGAGTATATGGAGGGTAGGACACCTAATCCGTGCGTGTTGTGCAACGCTACCATCAAGTGGAGTAAAATGGCTGAATTGGCTGACCGCTTAGGGCTTGAATTTATCGCGACGGGTCATTACGCCCGTTTGTCTGCCGTTGATGGAAAATATTATATCTCTCGCGGCGCCGATTCCCTGAAGGACCAATCTTATTTCCTTTGGAACGTTCCCCCTCAGTTGTGGGGAAGGGTGGTCTTACCGTTGGGCGGACTGCCTAAGGAGGAGGTGAAACGTATCGCGGCGGAAAACGGCTTCGTTTCACTCTCCCAAAAGAAGGAGAGCATGGAGGTCTGTTTCGTGGAGGATGATTACCGAGTGTTTTTGCGTGACGCATATCCGCACCTGACAGAGACGGTGGGGCGTGGACATTTCGTGAATGCGGCCGGCGATAAATTGGGCGAGCATGAGGGTTATCCGTTCTATACTGTTGGGCAACGGAAAGGACTTCGTATCGCTTTGGGCGAACCTGCCTACGTGCAAAAAATCAACCCGCAGAAAAACACGGTGATGCTCGGCGACCGCTCTTCGTTGGAGACGAAGGAGATTGTTGTGGAGAATTATTCGTTGGTGGATGTGCGTGATTTGGAACAACCCGTTTTGACGCAGATCCGTTATCGTTCCAAACCTACAATGTCCCGTGTGCGGGTTGTGAACGAGAATTTGTTGATTGTGGAGTTCGACGAACCTGTTTATGCCGCCGCCCCGGGTCAGTCCGCCACATTCTATTCGGACGATCGGTTGCTGGGAGGCGGAATAATCGGTGATGCGAAACTGCTGAAGAAGGCAAAAAAGATGGAGCGCGGCAAGGGTTAAAAATGGCAAAAAAAGTAGAGACGACAGTGATATTTTATTTGTGTGAGCGCTCGATGAGCGCTTTTTTCGTATCTTTGCCAAAATTGATAAATATTTTTGAATTATGAAGATTGCATTAATTGGTTACGGTAAGATGGGTCATATCATCGAGCGTATCGCAAGGGAGAGAGGTCATGAAATCGTTTCCATCATAGATATTAATAATCTGCAGGATTTCGAGTCCGATGCTTTCAAGAGCGCGGATGTGGCTATTGAGTTCACGACGCCCGCTACGGCTATGGGTAATGTAAGAAAGTGCTTCGCCGCGAATGTGCCGGTTGTAAGTGGTTCCACAGGTTGGAACGTGGAGGATGTTAGGGAAGAGGTCGAGAAGAATGGCAAGACGTTGTTCTGGTCTTCCAACTTCAGTATCGGCGTATTCATCTTCAATGCCATCAATAAGAGATTGGCTCAGATCATGAACCAGTTCAACAACTATAACGTGGAGATGACGGAGGTTCACCACATCCATAAATTGGACGCTCCAAGCGGAACGGCCATCACGTTGGCGGAGGGTATCATCGCGAATTTGGACCGTAAGACGGCCTGGACGAAAGAGGTGGAAGGTAAATCTACCGATTTGGCCATCAAATCTATCCGTGAAGGCGAAGTGCCGGGAATCCATACAGTCCGTTACGAGTCTGAAGTGGATAGCATCACCCTTACGCATGATGCGAAGAGTCGGGAAGGTTTCGCCTTGGGCGCTGTCGTAGCGGCTGAGTTCACTGCTGGCAAGAAGGGTCTCCTCGGCATGTCTGATATGTTGAAATTTTAAAAGAAAATAAGTTATATGTCTTCTGAGAAGAAATCTTTTATAGAGCGTTTGCAGACGGCAGGCGTGAAGCAATGGGTGAAATTCGGGTTGGTTCTTTTGGTGATTTTCGGATTCCTCTTGTGGTCGGGTGCGTGGTGGCTTTTGTTGCTGATACCTTTCGCATTGGATGTCTATATCACTAAATATGTCCCATGGGGCGGATGGAAAAAATCCAAAAACCCATTTCTCCAATGGTTGGCGGAGTGGGTGGACGCTATCGTCTTCGCTCTTGTGGCGGTCTATGTCATCAACATTTATTTCTTCCAGAATTATAAGATTCCTTCCCCTTCGTTGGAGAAGACGTTGAAGGTGGGCGACTTCCTTTTCGTCAGCAAGATGAGCTACGGTCCTCGTTGCCCGATGACGCCGCTCTCCTTTCCGTTGGCGCAGCATACGTTGCCTGTTATTAACACTAAGTCTTATATCGAGCATCCTCAGTGGGAATATAAGCGTCTGAAGGGCTTAGGTTCCGTGCAACGTGGAGACATTGTCGTGTTCAATTTCCCGGCTGGCGATACCGTGCCTTTAAAAGTGCCCAATCCCGATTATTACACGTTGGTACGCGCGTTGGGTAGACGAGCTGTCTGGAATGACACGAGACGCTTCGGTGAAATCGTGGCGAGACCTGTCGACCGTCGCGAGAACTACGTGAAGCGTTGTGTCGGTCTCCCGGGCGATAGCTTAAGGATTGTGGATGGGCATGTGGTGGTGAATGGTGCTCCTAAGGAGGATATTCCTGGCTTGCAGTTTAATTATATCGTGCAAACCTCTGAGATGATCTCTAATAAATTGTTCGAGAAGATGGAGGTTAGTGTCTCTGACAGACAACTTCTGAACGATTATTACACAGAAGATGATTTGGTGTTGTCTGGTTTCCGAAAGGATTCGTTGGGCAGGATGCCTTACATTTATAGAATGCCTTTGACGGAACGGGCAAAGAACATCATACAGAAATCCTCTGGTTTCGTCTCTTTGAATAGGGAGAACCCTTCTCCGAAGGATATGACTTTCCCTTATGTGAATAATGGATGGACGCGTGATAATTTCGGACCTATCTGGATTCCTAAGAAGGGCGCTACCGTTGCGTTGACGCTAGAGAATTTGCCGTTCTACGAGCATATTATCCGCAATTATGAGTTGAATGAGCTGAAAGTGGAGAACGGTAATATTCTCATTAATGGAGAAGTGTCTGATTCTTATACCTTTAAGATGGATTATTATTGGATGATGGGTGATAACAGACACAATTCCGCGGATTCTCGCTATTGGGGATTCGTACCGGAGGATCATATCGTCGGGAAGCCGATTTGCATTTGGTTGTCGCTTGATGAGGATAAGCATTTCCCATTCAATATCCGCTGGAGCAGAATGTTTACGAAGGTGCATGCTGATTGACGGGCTGTAGGGCGAATCGCCTTATTTCCTGTCGCATACACTAACTATAAATTTATAAGATTATGATAAAAAAAGTATTGGTTTCCATTTCGTTGATGCTTTGCGCGATCTTGGGATTTGCGGAGGAGGCTCCTTTTAGTGACGAACTGGCTTTTGTCGGCGGCGAACGAGCATACTATAACATTTATTATAATCTGGGTCCTATTTGGATTCATGCGGGTGATGTGGAGTTCACGGTGAAGGAGCGTAAGGTCAATAAGGTGGAGATGTATGATTTCCAGCTGGCAGGAAGTTCCACTAAGTCGTTCGATAAGTTTTATTGTATCCGTGACACCTTTTTCGCCACGGCCACGAAGAAGGATTTGCTTCCCTATTCGTATAGGGAGGTGAAGCATGAGGATAGCTATTTCTGCGACAAACGCTATAATTTCGAATGGAAGGGTGATAAAGCGACGCTTTACACGAAGTTCCAACGCAAAAAGAAACTCTCTTACGATACGCTTTCCCTTGAGAAGGGTGTTCTTGACCTCTTGACGACTTGTTACCATTTCCGTAGTGTGGATATTTCTAAGGTGAAAAAGGGACAATATATTCCTTTCCAATTGGTATATGATAATGAGTTCTATAACTTGAAGGTGAAGTATAGCGGTACGGAGAACGTTAAACTGAAAAACAAAAAGAAATATAAAGCTTTGAAATTCACTCCGCAAATGATTACGGGTGATATTTTCGAGGATGAGGATGCGATGTCAATTTATGTCTCAAATGACGAGAACCACGTTCCTCTCTATATCGAGGCGAAAATTAAGGTGGGGTATGTAAAGGTCATGTTGAGCGAGGTGAGCAATACGAAGACACCAATGTCTTCTGTGTTAAAATGAAGATAATATCGTGAAAAGATTATGGAAATATTGATTATTGATGATGAAAGAAGTATCCGGAATACGCTAAAGGATATTCTTGAGAATGAGGGTTATACTGTGTCCGTGGCGGAAGATGGATTGAAGGGGCTGGCGATGCTCAAGGAGGAGAAGTTCGACCTTGTCTTCTGTGACGTGAAGATGCCTAAAATGGATGGTATTGAGGTGCTGGCGAATATCAAGAAGGAGAATCCAGACCAGACCGTTGTGATGATTTCTGGTCATGGAACGATTGACACGGCTGTCGAATCGCTGAAAATGGGTGCTTTCGATTTCATTGAGAAGCCTTTGGACTTGAACCGCTTATTGGTTTGTGTTCGTAATGGTCTTGAACGTAAGTCTTTGGTTCAGGAGACGAAAACGTTAAGGAAGAAAATAAATAAGGATGTAGTGATGGTGGGCCATTCCCCTGCTATGGAACATCTTCGTTCCGTAATCGATCGTGTGGCGTCGTCCAATGCTAAAGTATTGATTACCGGTGAGAACGGAACGGGTAAAGAGGTGGTGGCTAAGATGTTGTATCTTTCCAGTAACCGTAATAATTGCCCGTTTGTAGAGGTCAATTGTGCCGCAATTCCTTCCGAATTGATTGAGAGTGAGTTGTTTGGCCATGAGAAGGGTTCTTTTACCTCCGCTATCAAGCAGCGGATTGGTAAGTTTGAGCAAGCGAATGGTGGAACGCTTTTCTTGGATGAGATTGGTGATATGAGTCTCTCCGCCCAAACGAAGGTCTTGCGCGCTTTGCAAGAGGGCGAGATCACTCGTGTGGGTAGCGATAAGAGCATCAAAGTGGATGTGCGTGTTTTTGCGGCGACGAACAAGAATCTTCTGGACGAAATAAAGAAGGGTAATTTCCGTGAGGATTTATATCATCGCTTGGGTGTAATTCTTGTACATGTGCCGCCGTTGCGTGAGCGTTTGGAGGACATTCCTGAATTGGTAGATCATTTCTTGGGGATCATCTGCGAAGAACAGGGTATACCGTTGAAGAAGTTCTCAGCCGCCGCTAAGGAGGAGATGAAGAACTACTCTTGGAGCGGTAATATCCGTGAATTGAGGAACGCGGTGGAGCGTATGGTTATTTTGTGTGGTAATGAAATCAGTGCGGACGATGTGAAGCAGTTCGCTTCACCGTCTTCTTTATAAAAAGTCCGGATGCCTTTGACGTTGTCTGGTCCGGTCTATTCTTTTATATTAATGTTTGTGGAGTTAGAATCCACATCTTAAATGGTTTGTAAGATGGCGAATGTGGTAGAAACGCCTTTGATGAAGCAGTATCTGGAGTTCAAGTCGATGCATCCGGATGCTATCCTTTTGTTCCGTGTGGGCGATTTTTATGAAACGTTTCTGGAGGATGCCGTGATGGCTTCCGAGATATTGGGAATCACCTTGACGAGACGTGCCAACGGTTCCGCGCAGTCGGTGGAATTGGCGGGTTTCCCTCATCATGCGTTGGATACTTATTTGCCTAAATTGGTGCGCGCCGGCAAACGTGTGGCGATCTGCGACCAGCTGGAGGATCCTAAACTGACGAAAAAGTTGGTGAAACGTGGCATCACGGAGTTGGTCACTCCGGGTGTGGCTGTCAACGATAATATTTTGGACCATAAGGAGAATAATTTCTTGGCTGCCGTCCATTTCGATAAGAAGATGGCGGGCGTCGCTTTTTTGGATATCTCCACGGGAGAGTTCCTCACGGCGGAAGGTACTTGCGAGTATGTGGATAAGCTGCTGAATGGTATCATGCCGAAGGAGGTCTTGTTCGAACGCACGAAACGCTCCGAGTTCGAGGAACGTTTCGGTTCCAAATTCTTTACTTATGAGTTGGATGATTGGGTATTCACTTCGGAGGCTGCACATGATCGTCTGATTAAGCATTTCGAGACGAAGAACCTGAAGGGGTTTGGCGTGGACAAACTGAAGTTGGGTATCGTCGCATCGGGCGCCATCCTCCACTATTTGGATATGACGCAGCATACGCAGATCGGTCATATCACGCAGTTGTCCCGTATCGAAGAGGATAAGTATGTCTGGTTGGACCAATTCACCATCCGTAACTTGGAACTTTATGGTACGATGCATGAGGGCGGTAGGACGCTCCTCAATATCATCGACCGCACGATAACGCCTATGGGCGCCCGTTTGCTGAAGCGTTGGATCGCGTTCCCGTTGAAGGATGTGAAACCTATTGAGGAACGCCTGAATATGGTGGACGATTTCTTCAAACATCCTGATTTGAAGGAGGTTTTCGAGACGAACATGTCGGTTATCGGCGACTTGGAGCGTATCATCTCTAAGGTGGCTGTCGGACGTGTCACGCCTCGTGAGGTGGTGCAATTGAAAGTGGCTTTAGGCGCTCTTGTTCCTATCAAGGAGGCTTGCGTGGAGAGCGATAATGATGGCTTGAAACGTGTGGGCGACCAATTGAATCCTTGTCCATCCATCTACGAAAAGATCGATAAGACGATCACGAACGATCCGCCGAACATGGTGAATCGTGGCGGGGTCATCGCTAAGGGCATCAACGCTGAGTTGGATGAGTTGCGCGACATCTCTTATTCGGGCAAGGATTATCTACTCCAGCTGCAGCAGCGAGAGTCTGACCGCACGGGCATTCCGAGCTTGAAGGTGAGCTACAATAATGTATTCGGTTATTATATCGAGGTGCGCAACACGCACAAAGATAAGGTGCCTGAGGATTGGATCCGTAAACAGACCTTGACCAACGCCGAGCGTTATATCACGCAGGAATTGAAGGAGTATGAGGAGAAGATATTAGGTGCGGAAGAGAAGATTTTGTCTTTGGAGACACAGATTTTCAACGAGTTGGTCCTTGAATTGGCTGAGTATATTCCAGCCATCCAGGTGAATTCCAACCTAATTGCGAAGTTGGATGTTCTGATGTCTTTCGCTAAGGCGTCGCAGGAGAACCATTATGTACGACCGGTCATCAATGACGGGGAGGTCATAGATATCAAGCAGGGTCGACATCCAGTAATTGAGAGGCAACTCCCGATAGGGGAGCAGTATGTGGCGAACGACCTGATGCTCGATTCCCAGTCACAGCAGGTTATCATGATTACGGGACCTAACATGGCGGGTAAGTCCGCATTGTTGAGGCAGACGGCGCTGATTGTGCTGATGGCGCAGATCGGTTGCTTCGTTCCGGCGGATGCGGCGACAATCGGCGTGGTCGATAAGATTTTCACCCGTGTGGGCGCTTCCGACAATATCTCCATGGGCGAATCCACTTTCATGGTGGAGATGAACGAGGCGGCGAGCATCATCAACAACCTTTCGCAGAGGAGTTTGGTCCTCTTTGACGAGTTGGGTAGGGGAACCAGTACTTATGACGGCATCTCCATCGCATGGTCTATCGTGGAATATATCCATGAGCATCCGAAGGCGAAGGCTAAGACGCTTTTCGCCACCCATTACCATGAGTTGAACGAGATGGAGAAACTCTTCCCTAGAATTAAGAATTATAACGTCTCCGTGAAAGAGGTTGACGGCAAAGTCATCTTCCTTCGTAAGCTTGTGAGAGGCAGTAGCGAGCATAGTTTTGGTATTCATGTGGCAAAATTGGCGGGTTTGCCGAATAAAGTGGTAAATCGCGCTAACGAAATTTTGGAGCAGCTGGAGGTGGGCAATTCGAAGAACCCTATCTCCGACGGATCGAAGCCTGCGAAGAAAAAGCCTGAGGCAGTGCAACTTAGCTTGTTCCAATTAGACGATCCCATCTTGGAGGCGGTGCGTGATGAGATTAATCACATGGACGTAAATAACCTCACTCCGATAGAAGCATTAAATAAATTGAACGAAATTAAAAAAATTGTTGGTGGTAAATAAAATTTATATTATCTTTGCATCGCAAAAGAGAAAGGGAGAGCCTTTCGGAAAACATTGAAATAATGAAATGCGAAAATAGCTCAGTTGGTAGAGCACGACCTTGCCCCTATGATAATAGGAACGGAATCGACCTTGGCAAGGAAGAATGTGAAGCCACTAGGTATGAGTAGAATATGAAATGCGAAAATAGCTCAGTTGGTAGAGCACGACCTTGCCAAGGTCGGGGTCGCGGGTTCGAGTCCCGTTTTTCGCTCTAAGGATGCCGAAGTGGTGGAATCGGTAGACACGAAGGACTTAAAATCCTTTGAACAGAAATGTTCGTGCGGGTTCAAGTCCCGCCTTCGGTACTAAAAAAACCACGACGGAAAAACTGAAATTTGTTGACGGACGCTGCGAGGCGTCTTTTTTTGTTTATGGGGGTCTGGTTTGTTTGCGGAATTCTATTCCTCAGTTTCATTTTTCTCCATCATATTTTGGGACACCCCCGTGATTTCGCAAATCTCCCCGATAGGGTATCCTTTGCTTAGCATCATTTGGGCTATGGCTAATTTTTCTTTCTCCATACCTTTCTCCATACCTTTCTCCATACCTTCAGCCATCCCTTTTTCAAGTCCTTCCTTCAGTCCTCGTTTCATCCCTTGGTCGAAACCGTAGCGTTCGGGAGCGCCCCAGTTGGAGATGACCTTGAGCTCGGCCTCGTATTGAGCATATTCCGCTTCGGAGAGAGCGGATACTTTCGCCTTTTCTATGAGCTTGAGCAACCCTTCGTCTGCCCGCTCGTATACCCGTGGATCTATTTTTTCCATTTTACCTAGGTTCTTTATTGTTTCTAACCAGACATCTTTTGCGGTGAGTCCCGTTTTCTCCATCACAAGTCGGAATTTCGGTAGTGAGATGTAGTATTTCCGCATTCTGTCCCAAAACTCAGTCCGCTTGTCCAGGTCGCACTCGGCGGTTTTCGTCACCACCTCGTTCAACTCATCCATGGGAACTCCCAAGATGAATATGCCAATCATTCGGGGAATGTCCTCTTGCATTTCGCTCCAAGATGTCCCCTTTGTGATATGCTTGTCCATCAGATTGTAAAGATAGTAATTCGCCCGTGTTTTAAAGAAGGGATGCGCGTAATTTTGCATCTCCACAATCACATCATCTCCGTTTTCCAGCTGACAACGTAAGTCGAAGGTCACGCCGCGAAGACTGGGATGGTCTCTGGTTTGTTCCACGGGAAGAAATTCCAGATGCTTGATCGTGTCGTAATCGTCGCTAAGTATAGCATTGAGAAATGATTTCATGGTCTCTTCGTCTCCCATGCAATGTTTGAACCCGAAATCGGTTCTGAGGTCGATGAAAACCCCTTTGTTTCTTATTCCTATCATAATACAAAACAGGTTTATTAATAAATTATCGTGCGGATTTAATTCCGTATGTTTTGCGAAGGTAGTTCTTTTGTAAATAAAAACCTAATATACTATGTAAAAACTACACGATATTTTCTATAATTGCCTTTTTCCCTTTCACCTTGAATTTCACTTCGTATTCGGCAAATCGGAATCCGTAGATGCGTTCGTCATCGTGGTAGGCGGGACGGGGGTCTTGTGCGATGATGTCCACGAGTGCTTGGCGTTTTTCTTCTGGTAAAAAATCGAGCATTTCATCGGGAAATTCCACTTCTAACTGGTAGTCGTTGTTCTGGGTGGTGAAGCCTTTGGTGGCTTCCGGATGGCAGTCGGCGGGAATGTAGGGCTTGATATCGTAGATGGGGGTCCCGTCCATTAGGTCGGCGCCCGAAACGATAAGTACGGTGCCGTTGTTCTTGTCATGCGATATCTTATCCAAGCGTACCGAGGAGAGTCCGATTTCGTTAGGTCGGAAGGGGGAGCGGGTGGCGAACACGCCCATGCGGGTGTTGCCTCCGAGACGGGGTGGGCGCACGGTGGGCGACCACTCCTCCCTGACAGCCTCCGAGAAGCCCCAGATGAGCCAGATGTGGGAGAAGCCATCGAGTCCGCGGAGCGCCTCCTCATTGCGGTATTCGGGTTCGAATACGATGGTTGCTTTCAGTGATTCCACCAATCCGCTCTGTCTTGGAATACCGAATTTGGTCGGAAAATCGCTATGGATCCGTGCGATAATTTTGAATGTTGTGCTCTGTGTCATGGAGGTCGCCGATTGATAAATTGCGCGAATCTAATAGAATCGTGGCATAAATGGCGGATGTGAGACGATAATAATATCATTTGATACGATATTCATGTTCCGTTTCCCGTTCCGCGTCTACTTTTGTAATCGAGAAAAGAGGTAAAAAAAGAGGTTAGTAATATGTCAAACATAACACTGTGTTAGTTTTTTCATGATAATCATTTCCGGGCCAACCCTAACGATGCGTATCGTGGACTACAGATGTGAAAAATAACGGTAACGTTTTGGGAGCGGCCGTAAACCCGAAAAGGTAGGCTTGTAAAGAAATTGTTTGTGAGACTTTAACGGAGGCACGAGAGAGATGCGTGTCTCCGTTTTTTGTATCTTCGCGTATTAAAATCAACCAGTATGGTATCGTTAAGAGATTTGTTCACGATCTTTCTGAAGATAGGCGCATTCACGCTAGGTGGTGGGTATGCGATGTTGACTATGGTGGAGCAGGCCATCGTGACGAAGAAGAAGTATCTTGGGAAGAACGAGTTTTGGGATATGATAGCAGTGGTGCAGACGCTTCCTGGTGTTTTTGCCATCAATACCGCATTGTACGTTGGAAATAATCTGCGAGGTAAGCGCGGTGCTTTCTTTTCCGCCGTGGGTGCCGCATTGCCTTCGTTCGTTGCCATTTTGTTGATTGCCATGTTTTTCACGGAGATAAAGGACAATGAGGTTGTGGAACGCATATTCCGCGGAGTGCGTCCTTGCGTGGTGGCGCTGATTTTGGTGCCTGCCGTCCGTCTGATTAAACAAAATTGTTCCTCTTGGAAACTGGCGTTGGTGCCGTTGCTGGCGGCGTTGCTGATTTGGTGGTTTAAGGTTTCCCCGATTCTGATTATTTTGGTCGTTTCGGTGACGTCTTTGTTGTATGGTTTTTATTTTAATAGAAAGATGAAAGGGAAGTGATGATGGTCTATCTTGAATTGTTGTATGTATTCTTTAAGATTGGGTTGTTGGGCTTCGGTGGCGGTTATGCCATGTTGTCGTTGATTCAGTTCGAGGTGGTGGACCATTATCAATGGATGACGCTCACGCAGTTTTCCGATATGTTAGCGATTTCGCAGATGACTCCTGGTCCGGTCTCTATCAATACGGCCACCTATGTGGGGTTTGCGGTCGCTGGAATTCCTGGTGCGGTAGTCGCCACGGTCTCTTTGTGCCTTCCGTCCGTGGCGTTGATGTATTTTGTCATGCGTTTTTTGTTGAACAACAAAGAGAATTGGATCGTGAAGTACATTTTATCCGGTTTGCGTCCGGTGTTGGGCGGTTTGATTTTGGCGGCGGCTTTGTTGTTGGTGAATAGGGAGAGTTTTTGCGATTTCGGGTGGGGGGAAAGGAATCTTTCCGTGATAATATTTGCTGCGACATTCGTGTCGCTCTATTTTTTCAAGGTCAATGCTATGCTGCTAATCGCCATCGCTGGATTGGCGGGTGTCTTGTTAATGTGAAATTTATATTTTTGTCGTTATGAAACGAATGATTCTTTTGTTCGCCATTATGTCGGCGATGTTTTTTAGTGTGAATGCGGAGAATATGGAAAAGAAAAGAGTGTTGGTGGCTTACTTCTCGGCTACGGGGAATACTGCTCAGGTGGCAAAAAATTTAGCTGCGGGAATCGGTGCGGACCTTTTCGAAATCCAACCTGAGAAGGCTTATACGAAGGCTGATTTGGATTGGCATGACAAGCAATCCCGCAGTTCGGTGGAGATGGCGGATAAGTCTTCACGTCCTAAGATGGCGAACAAGTTGGAGAACTCATCATCGTATGACATCATTTATTTAGGTTTCCCTATTTGGTGGTACACTGCCCCGACGATTGTGAACACGTTCTTGGAGAGTGCGGATTTCTCTGGTAAGACTATTGTCCTCTTTGCCACATCGGGCGGTAGTCGTTTGGAAAACACAAAGAGTGATTTGAAAAAGAGTGCGCCGAAAGCGATTTTCATTGATGGGGAGGTTTTCAATAGGGATGAGGATCAGGCTAGACTATCACATTGGGCGAAGAAGATCATTGAACAGTAATGTTTTTATTTTATGGGAGGGGCGATGCCTGTCTTCCCCGATTGTTGGTTGAATCCCCCCTGAGCGTTTCCTGCATTGTATCAGACGGAATCAAAAGTCCGATATTTACGCCATTTTGATACATTTACGCCAAGAAATAGTGCTTATTTGAAAGGAAAAGATATATTTGCACCATTAGTATAAAGTCTATTTTGCTTAGACTTTGTACCACGTATGGAGTAGTTTTTATTGATTTATTACTGTGAAGACCGGCAAAAGAAGTTGCCGAGATTAATTATAATGCGTTATGATTCAAAGATGTAAGAATTGTCATTTGCCGGGGAACTATCCTGGTATTTCATTCGGTTCCGATTCCCAGGGACTTTGTAATTTTTGCCAAAAAGAGACGGTGAAGTTCCAGTATCCCGGTATCGAGGTGGTGAAGAAACAGATTGAAGATATACTCGCTCAAAGTGATCCTAATAGGAAGTACGATTGTATTGTTGGTGCTAGTGGGGGAAGGGATAGTTCGTATCTTCTGTATGTGGCTAAAGAAGTCTTGAATTTAAGGGTCTTGGCTTTGTCTATCAAGCATGATTTCATGACGCCGCAAGCTCAGAAAAACATTAAGACTATTACGGAAAAGTTGAGGATTGATGTGGAATATATCGAAAATGATGTATTGAATAAGGGTAGCCGGAAGAGTATTAAGGTTTGGGCTAAAAAACCTGATGCCGCAATGAGTGTCACTTTTTGCACGGGTTGCCGTTATGGTCTTAGAAAATTGATTCCTCAGTATGCGAGAGAACATAACGTTCCGATTCTTTTGATTGGAGACGTACCATTTGAAAAAATGGATTATCGCGTGGATTTGTTGTGCGATGGAGGAAAAATCAATATGGCGAATAAACTTATGGGTTATGCGAAAAGATTGATTAAGAATCCGTCTTATGTGTCTACTATATATGACCAATGTAGGGATTATGTTTCGTGGCAAAAGACGGAAGCCGGTCTTGAAAAACCCGTGAAAATTACTCCGTTTTATTATATGGAGTGGAACAAGCAGACGGTCATTTCCACAATTGAAAAATTAGGATGGGGATATGACGATAAGTTCAACTCTTCGTGGCGGTCAGATTGTTATATCAATATGCTAAGACAATTCGTCTATAAGAAAATGGTGGGATTCAATGATTTGGATGTCTATTATGGACAATTGGTCCGTGAAAAGGAGATGACTCTTCCTGAGGCGTTGGAACATATTGAAACGGAAGGAAAATTTGATGAGGATGTGGTGCGCAAGATTTTCAAGGATTTCTATGATATCGACTACGACAAGATAAAGGATAAGATGGAGATGAAGGAGTAGATTGAGAGGTGAATCATCCTTTGTGTATGATTTTATGAAGGCGGTTTCTCGTTGCGAGGGACTGCCTTTTATTCATTCCCCATACGCCCTTCTCTTAACATTCTTCTTTAGAAACGTTTGGTAGAGTGTCAATTCCCCTAAGTGGTAACTGCCAAGCGTGATGTAATCTTTGATGGATTCTATGAAGTAGTCGTTCGGATTCAAACCTTGAGGGATGAGTAGGTGGTGTGCGGAGTCGAGCGTGACGGTGACAGAGTCGTTGAGGCGTGCGGGTAGCGTGTCTGTGCTCCAAGTGACAGGGTTGATGCAGAAGAGATTTCCTTCGCAAGTCAATTCTAACGCCTCTTCTGGAGAGGCGGCGGTATTGTAGACGATGACGACGCCTCTGTCGTCGGCGCATTGGGCTGCCTTGAAGTGGGTGGAGGAGGTTGTGTCTTGTCCTGTAACCTTATAGCCCACCACATAGGCTGCGACCATCCTTTGGAAGGTCTCCTCGTCCATGTCGCGTAGCAACTCCACCACGCCCTGACCGCCTTGGCTGAATCCCGCCAGAATGAAGGGACGTCCCCCGTTGTCATGTTCCATGTAGTAGTGGAATGCGTTTTTCACCTCAGTCATGGCGTTTGTTTTGGCGTTCTCGTATTCTTTTGAGTAATAGCCACCTAACGTGATTTGCTGATAGTAGGGTGCGAAGAAGTTGGTGGAGTCTCCGAAGATATTGTCCGCCAGTTGGTAAGAGAGGTTCATGTTCTCTATCTGTTCTTTGTCGGAGAGGTTCGCCTGAAAATGCTCGTTGCCCGTCGAGTCCATCGAGTGGACCACGCAAGTCGGAAGCACATAGAACACGTCCGTCAAGGCGTTATTGACCGCCTTCCCGTTCTGGTACCAGGAATTGGCCTTGGAATAGTCTGTCGGCACAAACTCGTTGTCTGAAGCGTTCCTTTTGGAGCAAGCCGTCGAAGATAAAACTAACGTAGTAATTAAAAACAGTCTGATAATTTTCATATGTATATTTTATAATTCTTAATTCTTAATTAACAGTGAGCTGTCTCCGTAACTTAGAAACCTGAATTCATTCTTCATCGCATAGTCATACATCTTCTTCCAATCGTCTCCCACAAAAGCGGAGATGAGCAGCAGAAGCGTGCTTTGCGGCTGGTGGAAATTGGTGATGATCGCCTTCACGAGGTGGAAAGTGTAGCCAGGAACGATGATGATTTGAGTGTCGGCGCTGAGGCTCTCCAACTCATGTTTCTCCATGTAACGCAGAATGGCGTCCAGCGCCTCGTCGGAGGTCAGTTTGTAGCCGCTTTCGTAGGGCATCCATTGGGTCACCTTTAGTTCGGTCTCGTTCAGTCCCATGTTCTCCGCAAGTTGGCAGCCGATGTAGTAGAGGCTCTCCAAGGTGCGTACGGAGGTGGTGCCGACCGCCACCACTTTGCCTGCTTGGCGTATCTTTTCGATGACCTCTTTGCGGACGCATATCCACTCGGTATGCATTTCGTGGTCGCCAATGGTTTCGGATTTGACGGGTTGGAACGTTCCCGCGCCCACGTGTAACGTCACCTCTTCGCAGAAGATGTTTTTCTTTTTGAGGGAGTCGAACACTTCGGGTGTGAAGTGGAGTCCGGCGGTAGGAGCCGCCACGGAGCCTTTGATTTTGGAGTAGACGGTCTGGTAGGTCACTTTGTCGCGGTCCACGGTCTCCCTATGCAGATAGGGAGGAATCGGCAGCACGCCGAAAGCGTCGAGGATGGAGGCGAAGTTGACCGCCGTGTCGTCCCAGAAGAAACGCACATGGTAGGCGTTCCCCACAGCCTCTTGTTTCTCTGCCTTGAGGATGATTTCCTTGCCGTCCACTGTCACTTCGCGTTCCAAAATGGTTCCCGCTTTCCATTTGCTGGCGTTGCCCACCATGCATTTCCAGACGCATTCGCCTGTGGCTTGGAAGGTGAGAACGTAGTCGTGCGGACGGAAAGGTTCGAGGCAGAATACCTCAATACGAGCGCCTGTGCCCTTGTGGAAGAGTAGGCGAGCTTGAATGACGCGGGTGTTGTTGCAGACTAAAAGGTCGCCTGCGTTCAGATATTCGGGAAGATTCTTGAATACGGAATGGGAGATGTCTCCGTTGCGGTAGAGCAGTAGTTTGGACTCGTCCCGTTTCTCCAAAGGGAACTTCGCGATGCGTTCGTCAGGAAGATCGTAGTTGAAATCTTCAATCGCAATATCTTGTGGTTTGACCATTTCCTTTACTAATTTTTTATAGAGTGCAAATTTAGTTAAGAGTTAAGAATTAAGAGTTAAGAAACGGAATTCTTTTTCGCACTTCATGGGAATATGCTAACTTTGTGGAGAAATATGCAGAAAGTGGGAGAAGATGCGGAGATTCCTTTCGTCGGGATTCCGTAATTCTCGCCTCTTAATTTTAGTTGAGTATGAAATTGATAGCAATTCCAACAAGGGACGGTTCCGTTGACGACCACTTCGGACATTGTGCCTATTATACTATTTATCATTTGGATGATGACGGGAAGGTGGTCATCGTGGAACGTTTGGACTCTCCGCAGGGGTGCGGGTGCAAGTCCAACATCGCCGCCGTGATGCGTGAGATGGGCGTTTCATTGATGCTGGCGGGAAATATGGGCGAAGGCGCCTTCTCCAAATTGTCTGAGCAGGGCATTCAGGTGGTCCGTGGTTGTCATGGAAAGGTGGAGGCGGTGCTGAACCAATATCTTGGCGGAAATCTGAAGGATTCGCAAGAGTCGTGCGCCCACCACGATTGTCACAGTTCCGGTCAAAACCTCGGTTTCACTTATGTGATGCCTAAATGACCTTCCCTTAATTTATTATTGAATAAATATAGTTAATATGTTGAAAGTTGGAGACAGAGTGCGCTTCCTCAATGCTACAGGAGGTGGTGTGATAAGTAAAATAGTGAGCCGTGAGATGGTGTTGGTGACCGATGACGACGGGTTCGACGTGCCTACCTTGGCGCGTGAATGTGTAGTGGTGGAAGGTGCTGACGACCGTAAGGAAGAGGCTTCCAAACTGGCTGAGAGCGTTGTTGCTGGGGGAAAAGGAAAGATCGAGGATTTGACGCCCGAATCGGAGGACGATGAATATGATCCCGGAGAGGAGACTTCCGAGGGGGAGACGCTGAACGTTTTTCTCGCTTATCTTCCGCAAGATCCTAAGCGTTTGTCCATCACTGATTACGATTGTTATTTGGTAAACGATAGTAACTATTATTTGGGTTATAATGTGGCCAATGGTAACGGTTCGATGTTCATCTCCCGCGCCACGGGTTTCATCCAGCCTAACACGAAATTATTGCTGGAGGAGATAAAAAAGGACCAGCTTAATGATTTGGAGATTCTGCGGGTGCAGTTGATGCCTTTCAAGCAGAAGAAGGCTTATAAGGGCAAGAGCGCTTATGACGTGCAGATTAAGGTGAATCCTGTGAAGTTCTATAAGTTGCACAGCTTTACGGAGAATGATTATTTCGAGGAGGACGCGCTGCTTTTCCCTATCGTGAAGAACGATGGCGTCTTGGAACAGGAGGTGACCGCCGAGAAGGTCTCCGAGGTGCTGAAGAATAAGGAGACTAAGTTCCCCGCCAAGGTTTCGGTCTCCAGTAAACCGAAACAGGATATCGTGGAGATTGATTTGCATATCAACCAGTTGTTGGATGACACGACGGGTATGAACAATGCGGATATGCTTCGTTATCAAATGGATAAGTGTGACGAAGTGATGACTCAGTACATCAAGCATAAGGGACAGAAGATCGTTTTCATCCATGGTAAGGGCGACGGTGTGCTCCGTAAGGAGGTGCTCTCTCTGCTGAAGAAAAAATATGCTTCTTGTTACGTGCAGGATGCGTCTTTCCTTGAGTATGGGTACGGCGCGACGATGGTGACGATTAAGTGATTCTAGTGGATCACTGTTATTATGGAGTAAATTAATTAAGGTTATATATGACATTATTGATAATCGCGCTGATCGCGACTTTGGGAATATCTTTCCTTTGCTCTTTGATGGAGTCGGTTCTTTATTCCACCACATCTTCCTATATTGAGTCGTTGGAGGATGGTAAGGGTGTGCGTTTGCTGAAAAGCTTAAAGTATAACATTGAGAAACCGATTGCCGCTATATTGTCTTTGAACACGATAGCGAACACGGCGGGCGCATCTATCGTGGGCGCACAAGCTGCCGAGGTTTTGGGGAATGAGTTGTTTGGCTACATTTCCGCCATGTTGACTGTCTTGGTGCTGATTTTTTCGGAAATTATCCCGAAGACGATCGGTTCTAACTATTGGAGGGAGATTTGTGTGCCTGTCGCCTATCTTATCAAGGGAATCTACTATATCTGCTTCCCGCTTGTGGTTGTCAGCCAATTCCTGACGAAACTCTTCACGAAGAAACAGGCTCAGACAGTGAGCCGTGAGGAGGTTGCCGCCCTTACGAAGATAGGGGAGCGCGAGGGTGTCTTCATGAAGAACGAGAGTAAGATTATCAATAACTTGGTGAAGATGGAGACGGTCAAGGTGCACTCCATCATGACGCCTAGGACGGTTGTCTTGGCGGCTCAGGAGGATTTGACGCTGGAGGAATTCTTCCGTAAGAAACGTTATTTATGCTATTCGAGAATACCTGTTTATACGGAGGATATTGACGATATTACGGGCTTTGTCCTAAAAACTGACATCCTGATGCATTTGGCTAACGGGGAGAAGAAAATCAAACTGAAGTCCATCAAACGCGACATCATGGTTTGTTATGAGAATACTTCCTTGCCGAAGTTTTATGATATTTTGGTAACCCGAAAAGAACATATTGCTTTGGTGATCGACGAGTATGGCGGTATGGAGGGAATCGTGACGATGGAGGATGTCGTGGAGACGATTCTTGGTTTGGAGATCACTGACGAGAGCGATGCTCAGACAGACATGCAAGCCTTCGCCAAGGCTCTTTGGGCGAAACGCGCCAAGAACCTTGATGTGGCTGTGGATGATGATGAGAAAGTCGATTCCGAAGGGGGATCAATTGAATAGCCTGAACACGTCGTTCATATTGGCGAATAGGACTAACATCAATAGGATAATCATACCGATTGTTTGCGCTTTGATTAGCGTCTCCTGTTTCGGCTTACGTCTCGTGATCATTTCGTAGAGTACGAACATGATATGTCCGCCGTCCAGCCCTGGAATCGGCAAAAGATTCATAAAGGCTAATATGACGGAGAGGTAAGCTGTCATCTCCCAAAATATCTCCGCATTGAACGGATAAGGGAATAATCTGCCGATGGAGTAGAATCCGCCTAAGCTTTGTGCGCCCTCTTTGGTGAAGACGTATTTCATGTCGCTCGCATACCCGGTGAACTTTTTCACGCCCCTTTTGATGCCCGTTGGAATGGATTCCAGCAATGTGTAACTTTTAGTACGCAATGGGTAGAATTGGGTGATGCTTTTCATATATACGCCTATCTTTCCGTTGTGGTCCGGTGTTACGGTCAGATTGACGGGGACGCCCGCACGAAGGACGGTGACGTCCACATTTAGGTTCTTATGCTCGGCGAACACGTCGATGCAGTGTCCCATGAAGGCTTCGGACGAATCTCCGACGGAGATGACGCTATCTTTCGCCATGAAACCTGCGATGCTCGCGCGTGAACCTGCGATGACGGAATCCACGACGAATGGAATGCGATAGCCCGCAAATCCTTTCTTCTCTTGCATGATTTGTTGCATGAGGTCTTCCGGAATAGGAATGTTAACCTCTTCCCCGTTCCTCAATACGGTCACTTGTTTCGCTCCGATGATGGTGCGGAAGGTCTCTTCGCTGAAATCCACCAATTCGGTATCGTCCGCCCTAAGGAGGATATCACCATCTTGGAATCCCGCTTTTTGGGCTGCGGGACTATATTCCATGCCGTCTTTCACGTCTTGCATGGCGATGTATTTATCCCCGAAACTGAAGGATATGGCGGAATAGATGATGATGGCGAGTAGGAAATTGAAGGTCACGCCGGCGATCATCACGAGGAATCTTTGCCAAGCCGGTTTGGAACGGAACTCCCAATCTTGTACGGGACGTTCCATTTGCTTCGTGTCCATGGATTCGTCTATCATTCCTGCGATTTTCACATAACCGCCTAACGGCAACCATCCGATGCCGAAAGTGGTGTCGCTGTTTTTCGGTTTGTATTTGAACAGCGAGAACCATGGATTGAAGAATATGTAAAATTTCTCCACGCGGATTTTGAAGATACGGGCGAATAGGAAGTGCCCGAACTCGTGAATGACGACGAGGAGGGATAGACTGAGGAAAAATTGTAGCACTGTGACTATTGTTTCCATAAATGCTGCGTTAGCTTAGTTTTGATGAGAGTTCGGCTGCGATGCGGCGTGCTTCTTTATCGCTCTCCACATAGACTTCGTAGGAGGTTTGTTTGGTGAATGTGGCGGATTGCATGGTTTTTTCGATGACGTCCGACATCTGTAGGAAGCCGATTTTCCCTTGTAGGAATTCGGCTACGACTACTTCGTTTGCCGCATTCAGGATGCAAGGCATGTTTCCTCCCTTGTCCATCGCGTCGAATGCGAAGGCGAGGTTGCGGAACACCTCCATGTCCGGTTTCTCGAATGTGAGGTCTTTGCAATCGTAAAAATCCAAACGCTTGAAATTATTTTTGAGCCTATTCGGAAATCCGAAAGCGTATTGGATAGGCAGTTTCATGTCCGGAAGACCCATCTGCGCCTTGACGGATCCGTCTTGGAATTGCACCATGGAGTGGATGATGGATTGCGGATGCACCACCGGAACGATTTGCTCAGGTTTTACGGAGAAGAGCCATTTCGCTTCAATCACCTCGAACCCTTTGTTCATCATGGAGGCGGAGTCGATGGTGATCTTTGCGCCCATGCTCCAGTTCGGATGTTTCAGCGCGTCTTTCGCCGTGACAGTTTCTAAGAATTTACGGTCTTTTCCGCGGAAAGGACCTCCGGAAGCGGTGAGAATGATGCGCTCGATAGGACTGGATTCGCCTACGAGGCATTGGAAGATGGCGGAGTGTTCCGAATCGACAGGAAGGATGGGACATCTGTTTTTGATGGCGAGGTCGCATACTAGTTCTCCCGCCACTACCATTGTCTCCTTGTTAGCCAATGCGATGGTTTTCCCTGCTTTCAGGGCGGAGATGGTCGGTTGCAGACCTGAGTAGCCAACCATGGCGGTCAACACGATGTCGACAGGTCCCATGGCAGCCACGTCGGCGATGGATTGCGATCCCGCGAACACTTTGATGGGAAGGTCTGCCAAGGCTTCTTTCACGCCTTGATACTTCGCCTCGTTGGCGATGACTACCACTTCGGGTTTGAATTTGCGGGCTTGTTTGATGAGCAATTCGTCGCTGTTGTTGGCAGTCAACGCATAAACCTCGAAAAGATCAGATTGTTCTTCGATGACTTCCAAAGCTTGTGTTCCGATTGAACCGGTGGAACCTAAGACCGCTATTTGTTTCTTCATGATGAATGTTCTTTTTTGTTAGAAGTAAATATATGATAACGGGTTTACAGCCACTCCGTCCTTCCAAAGTTCGAATTCGAAATAGGTATCTGTCCCGTCTCGGAAAGTGGTAAGGATTTCACCGGCATGTACTTTCATGCCTTTTTGTTTGATGAATGGCTGGCGGGTTTTGTAAACCGTCACGATGTTGTTCGTATGTTGGATGCAAAGCACATAGAGATTGTGGAATGAGTAGTCGCTGGAGATGATGACGCCGTCCAATACGGAGAGAACGCTCGTGTTTTGTACGGCGACGAGTGTGGTTCCATAGACGCTTTTACGGATGTTGAAAGTGTCCAATATGCGTCCTTTGGCGGGAGCGCACATCAGATAGGAGGACTCGATGTTTTCGCTCAGATTAGGATTGATGGTGCTCAGATTTTCTATTTGGCTCGCTTCGAATGAGTCTCTGTAGGCGTTTTCTAATGCGGAAGGTTCGCAGTTCAATTTTTCGTTGGCGATTTTTTTCAGGTTTTTCGTTGTTGATAGTGAGTCGAATTCCACCTGACCGGTCATTACGGACCTGAGCCCGTCCATGTATTGCATTTGAAGCTCCATTTGTTCAGAAAGAGAATCGACGACGAGAGCGTCTTGCATAAGTTGTTTTCTGAGACTGATATTCTCAGTGTACCCCGGTAGGAATCCTCGTAAAGGCGTCTGGATGATGAGGACTGCTATGAGGAAGAAATAGACGATGGCGATGATGAAGCATGCGCCACATACGGTTCCGATGGAGAGGCGAATGTGGAACACCTCTTCCAATGTGTTTTCATTCAGGATGGATATCCTGTATTTGAATCGTATCTTTTGTAGAATATCTTTTATTTCCATGCTATGTTATAATCTTCTTCTGAATTCTGAACAAATTATGCCGGTTGCCATCGCCACGTTGAGTGATTCCGATGTGGATCTCCCTTGGGGAAAGTTCGGGATGAATAATCGTTTGTTGACAAGTTCCGATATGGTTTCGGAGATACCGTTTCCTTCGTTACCCATCACAATGATTCCGTCGGAGGTGAGTTCTTGTTTGTAAATATCATCTCCGTTGAGGAAAGTGCCGTAAATAGGGGAATCGGCATGCTCTGAGAGAAATTGGTCCAATTTCAGGTAATGTGTTCTTACCCGTCCAATGGCGCCCATGGTCGCTTGAACGACTTTGGGGTTGAATGCGTCGGCCGTTTCTAATGAGCAAACGATGTCTTCGATACCGAACCAGTCCGCCACCCTGATGATGGTGCCTAAGTTCCCGGGGTCTTGAATCGTATCTAAAGCCAATATGAGCTTCCCTTTGATGTGAGGGTCCAACGTATGTTCCGGTTTATGGAAAATCGCTAGCGCCGATTGCGGAGATTGGAGAAGGGATGCTTTGCATATTTCGTCTTTCTCGGTGATTATCGTCTCATTCGCTTGTGCTTCGGGATGTTCTTTAAGAAATGAATCCTCGCAGATGAGGGTATGGCATTGGAAGTAGGGAAGTAGTTCGGCGACGAGTTTATTCCCCTCCGCAAGGAAAAGTCCAAGGGCGTCCCGCTCCTTTTTCTTGGCGAGCGACGCTATTAGTTTTATTTTATTCTTGCTCAGTGCCATCTTCCTTCTCTTTATTATTCCAAGCCTACCAATTCGATTTCGTAGTACATCGGACGGTATTCGTTGGCGTCCGACATTGATACGCCTGTAATGGTCACATTACTTTCATTGCCGATGCTGAATGGAATGATGACTTTACATTTTCCTCCCACCCGAAGGTTTTTTATCGCTTGTTGGAATCCCACTCCGAATGTGGAACCTGAAGGATTGACTTTGAAATTTTGCGGATCTGGCGCATATTGGGCGGTGCAGTTGTATAGCATTCTTCCTTCAAGAGTATAGCCTGCATAACGCACATAGGCCGTCCAGTTGTCTTTCGGAGTCTCCCCATCCCCTTTCCTTATCTGATGATAGTAGAGCCCTTCGGATTTCCCTGATGCGTAGAGGTAGTAGATCTCGTTGCCGGATTCGTCCACCCATATGCTATCGGTTTCCGGCATGCTTCCTTGAACGGTTATGTTATGGGACTTGATAAAGTTTTCGATGGCGTTGTCCTCGTCGTCCACGTAATCGGAATATGTCTTTGCGTCTCCGCAATTGATGAATGAGGCGAATATTGCCGTGGAGAGAACTGCTGCTTTTAATCGATTAGTCGAAATCATGTTTTCTGTTTTTATCGTTTTTTATTTACTTCTATGATGGAAAGTTTCATGAATACGGGTGTCCAGCCGTTAATGCATTTCCCGTATCCGGGCACACCGTAGGCGATGACGGAAGGAAGAATGAATTCTCCTTCTCCGGATTCTCGCATCATAGGAATCGCTTCCCTAATGCCTTTTTCAATGTCGGAGTGATCTAAAGTTATGGTTTTCACCACATCTGTCAATTTGTCGCATGGCGCTTCTCCCAACGGACCGATGGTGTATTTAATCGTGACTTCGTCGTTTCCTGTGATAGAATCCTTTTCGCCTTTTTGGATGATATGGTATCTTAAACCGGAATTTGTTTTTCCCATATCTAGCTTCAACGAGTCGATGTAGTGGTCAATCTCCTGATTCTCCAATTCGAAGAATTGCTTGTTCATTTCGATCAGATTGTCGGTAATATCCTCTTTCTCCACTTTGTTGACGGGTATCTGAACCTGTTCCTTCCCGCAGGAGGCGAGGAGGAAAAGGATGGATAGCCCTAATAGACGGATGCTTGTTTTATCCATTGACTCTTCTTTCAAGTTCTGCCGTTAATTCATTTTTGAGGGAAGGAAGCGCCTCCTCGAAGGTTTTGACGGTTTCTTCCATCGACTTGTACATCTCGCCGCCGGACGCGTTTTTGTGTCCGCCTCCGTTGAAATGGTTCATGGCGAATACGTTCGTCGCCACATCCCCTTGGGAGCGGAACGAACATTTGATTTTACCTCCCTCTTCTTTGAAGAATGCGGAGAAGATGATTCCTTTGATGGAGAGCGGTATGTTGACGAATCCCTCCGTGTCTCCTTTCTTGAAATCGTATTTTGAAAGTTCCTCGCTGGTGAGCGAAATCATCGCGGCACCGTATTCGGGGTATAGTTTCATCTTCTCGTAAAGCATATAGCCCATGAGGCGGTATCTGCTCTCCGAGTAGTTGTTGTAAACCTTATCGTAGATGGCGTCCTTGTCGATGCCTTTCTTGATGAGTTCCGAGATGATGATGTATATTTCAGTACTATTGGAGTTGTAGGTGAATCCTCCTGTGTCGGTCATCATGCCGGTATAGATGCACTCCGCGCACTCCTTGGTCATCTCCGTGAAATAGCCCATTCTGCAGATGAGACGGAAAACCATTTCGGAGGTCGAGGAGAACTGAGGATAGGAGATGATCAGCTCCGCGAAGTTGCCCGGATCAAGGTGGTGGTCCAGTATCATTTTTTTCGCCGCCGAGTCTCCCACGCTAATTGCTACGTTCTCGATGCGTTTGAGCGTGTTGAAATCTAGTGCGCAGATGAGGTCGGCGTCGGCGATTAAATTGTCGGCTACGTTCTTCTTTTTCTCATATACGATGATTTCGGATGCGTTTGGCATCCATTTCAGGAATCCGGGAAGATCGTTAGGTACGATGACACTTGCGTTCTTTCCGATAGTTTTCAGGAATATGCTAAGGGCTAGAGATGACCCGATTGCGTCTCCGTCAGGGGAAACGTGGGTCGTGATGACAATGTTTTGGGCCTCCTCAATCATCAATTTCGCCTCTTGAATTAGATTTTCATCAATAATTTTCGTAATCATAGACATCCACATTAAATACGATGTAAATTTACAAAAAAAATTGTCATAACGCCTTATTTCTGCGGGAAACCTTACGCTATACCTCACTGTTCTCCATGGATTTTTTGCGTGATCGTGATCGTATTGGTGTGACGCCGCGTTTTGTCTGTTCTCTCATTTATTAACGTGTTGATGTGTAATATGTTATATTATCCCATAAATATTTTTGTTGTTGTCAGATATCCCAAGTAGATGAGTAGCAACGAAAAGAGTGTGCTGATCCGGCGGAATGAGCGAGAGAGGGAGGTTGCGAGGGTTGCCGCAAGTATGGCGTAGAGTAGGATGAGATCCAATGACGTGAAACGGATGCCTTCCACGAAGGCGTGCGGTAGGGTCTCCATCCAACGGATGCCGCCGTTCATGAATCGTATGAGATGGCTGACGACCATGCCGATGAACGAGGAGACGGACTCTATGGAATGGAAGACGGTCATTAGTCCGCAGCCGTAGATGAGGAGTGTGGCAAGCGGAATCACGATGAGTCCCGAAAGCCAGAAACAATTGCTGAATTGATGGAAGTGGTAGAGCATGATAGGCATGGTTCCTAGTTGTGCGGCGATGGAGACGGAGGTGAGCGACCATATCTTGTCTGGCAGAAATCCGTGGCATCGTATGGTGTGGTAGATGTGCTTTTGGAGCAATAGGATGGATATCACGGCTGCGTAGCTGAGTTGGAATCCCACGTCGAGCAGATATCTTGGGTTGTAGATGAGCATTATGAAGGCGGAGGCGAAGACGGTGTTGAGTGTTGTGCTTTTACGTTCTAGCATTTCTCCTAAAGCAACTAAAGTCAGCATGGTGGAGGCTCTGACGACTGATGCGGAGAGCCCTGCGATGAAGGCGTAGCTCCATAGGGCGCATAGCGAAAGAATGATTCTCGTCCGTTTCAGCCGGGCGCCCCCTGGAATGATTCTCATCAAGGTAGTGATTACGAGGTAGATGATGCCGACGTGCAGACCGCTGACGGCGAGGACGTGGCTGGCGCCGGTGGCGGAGTAACTTGTCTTGAGCTCTTGGGTGAGCAGCGTTTTGTCTCCTATCGTTAAGGCGGAAGCGATGGCCAACTCTTCTCCTTCCAAGTTGTTGCTTTCGTATATCTTTTCGATGCGTTGGCGCACTTCTCTTGCTTTTCTGAGAGGTGTGTCGTGTGTGTCATGTCCGATTCTTTTCCACTTGTTTTTTGGGACGTATATGCTGCCTGAAAAGCCTATGTTCCGTAGATATGTTTCGTATCCGTTTGTCTCTTTTTGCTTGCCGACGGTCCATGAAGGGAAGAACAGAATGTCTCCTTCCCGCAGAGCGGAGCTGGCGGAATCTTTCGCGACGAGCAGCATCGCTTGGGTTTCGAGCGGAAGATGTTCCCCGAAGAGTAGGACGGGAGCGCTGTAGGTGGCTCTCTTTTCTTGCGGGATGTCTGTGATTTTCGCTAGCAGGTAGGGTGTTCCTTGGACGTCTCGGTCCCAAATGACGGGTGTTGTTTGTCTGGTTCGTATGTCTCCTGCGAGGATGAGGAAGGTGAGGAGAGTGGCGCCGCTGACCCATCTGAGACGGTATTGGCTGAATGTTGGACATAGTTGTGCCGCGATTAGTGCTAGTACAGGGGGCAGTAGTGCCCATTCGGGAATTGTTAGTTGAGGCAGATAGAGACCGAAGATAATGCCTGCGATGAGGAATAGACAGATGCGTAGGAAAGGCAAACAATATAGTTTCTCCATAATGAAGAATGAAAAACAGGTTAGAGGTAGAAGTGTGGAAAAATAGCGGCGCCGCGAGGGTGGTCAGGCGGCGCCGTATGGGTTAGAGCGCCTTCAGGTTGGCGATGGTCTCTGTCGGATTTTCGGCACCGAACACGAAGCTTCCCGCTACGAGCACGTCGGCTCCCGCCTTGAGCAGTCTCGCTCCGGTTTCGTAGTTGACGCCTCCGTCGATTTCGATGAGCGCCTGGGAATTACGTTTCAGGATGAGTTCTTTCAGACGCATGGTCTTGTCGATGGTGTTCTCGATGAACTTTTGTCCGCCGAATCCGGGGTTGACCGACATGAGCATGGCTACGTCCACGTCGCTGATTATCTCCTCCAAAACGGAGACTGGCGTGTGTGGATTAAGCGTCACGCCTGCTTTCATGCCAAGCGCCTTGATGCGTTGGATGGAACGGTGGAGGTGTGTGCATGCCTCGTAGTGGACGTTGAGCACGTCCGCTCCCAATTTGTGGAATTCGTCGATGAATTTGTCCGGCTCCACAATCATCAAGTGGACATCCAAAGGCTTTTTAGCGTATTTTTGGATGGCGGCTGTGACGGGCATTCCGAAGGAGATGTTGGGAACGAATACGCCGTCCATGACGTCCAAGTGGAACCAGTCCGCTTGGCTGGCGTTCACCATCTCCACGTCCGCGCGCAGGTTGGAGAAATCTGCGGATAGAACAGAAGGGGCAATAAGATGATTCATATTGTGAAATATTAGTTTCTGCGGGATGGTAGAGTTTCGGTTGTTGGAAGCCTAATATTCTACGGTTCCCATGGCCTGAAATAAAAAAAGGAAGCAACTGTCGTCACTTCCTTTGCAATCAGTCGAGGTGAAGGGATTCGAACCCCCGACCCTCTGGTCCCAAACCAGATGCGCTAACCGGACTGCGCTACACCTCGTTCTCAAATGCGGTGCAAATGTACTGCCTTTTGGAATAATCACCAAATGTTTTGCCGATTATTTTCGAAAAAAAATCGCAAAACTTTTTTGTTAGTTGAATATCAACTATTTAAAATATAAGAAATATGCTGCTAAAATGATTTGAATGATTAGAATGACGGGCACACCGAAGGTGAATTTCTTGTGGAGAGTCTTGTGACGAAGCGTGTACATGGCGGCGAGTGCGCCGATGGAGCCTCCGAAAGCGGCCCAAAGAAGCAATGTTTTCTCCGGTATCCGTCTTGCGTTTGTCATTTTTGAGACGTGCTTGTCCCAAGCGTAGACGGCGAATGTGAGTACATTGATAATCAGTAAAACGAAAAGAATTATTTCCGGTTCCATGTGACGGTTGTAGGTGATGTGAAAAAAATAGGGAATGTGAGCGTGTCACATCCCCCTATGAGTAGAATCCTTAACTTCTGTAATGAATACGGATATTAATATTTCATTTTGTCTTTTGCCGGATTTTTCCAGAAAACCTTTTTGTCCTCGTATTCTTGAGCTGCTATCAAGGTTGGTTTAGGAAGTTTTTCGTAGAAACGGGAGATTTCGATTTGCTCACGGTTCTCGAACACCTCTTCCAAATTGTCGTTGAAAGATGCGAATTCCTGCAATTTTTTATCCAATTCCGACTTCATCTCCACAGCGATTTGGTTGGATCGGCGGGCGATGATGTTAACTGTCTCGTAGATATTATCCGTGTCGGCACAAAAACGGTTCATGTCGCGGGTAATGGTGTTAGTCGGAGCTGTTACTTTTTTGTAGTCCATGATGATAATATGTTTTATTTGTTCTTATTGTCTATCTTTTGTAAATACTTCTGTGTCTTCTCGTGAATGTGTACGGCCTCCTTTTTGTGTTTGCCGTCAGGAAATTCTCCGATATAGTTGTAGTATTCGTCGTCTGTGTCGCGGTAGCGTTCCTCCATCTTCTTCTCCACACTCTTGACAGCCTGCATATATTTGGCTTGAAGAATGAGAAAACTGAGATCCTCTTTCCTTTTCGAGTCTGGATAGAGTTTCAATGCGTTGGTGGCGGTGACTACGGCGGAACGGTAATTGTTGCCCATGTAATCGCCTAAGTCGTAATAGAGTTTTGCGTTTAAATAGGCTTTCTCTGCCAATTTCTCTTGCATTTCCTCTAAAAGTTTTAACGCTTCGACACGGTAGTCGCTTTTTGGGTACAATGTTGTGAATTCCAGCAATTCGTCAATCGCCTCGATGGTGGTGGCTTGGTCGAGCTTCACTTCAGGGGAGTCTTTGTAGAGGCATTTACCCACGAGAAATTTACACTCTTCCGCATGTTTCCCTTGCGGATAACCACGGAAGTAAGATGCGAAATAACTTTTCGCCAAGGCGTATTCCTTGTTCTTGAAGTGCGCCATGCCGGTGATGTATACCAAGTTTTCGCCTTTCTCTGTGCCTCTGAACGCTGAACCGATGGTCTCCAAAATCGAATAGGCTTTGTAGTATTCGCCTTTTTCGTAAAACTCCAATGCCGTCGTGTATTTCAGATCGTTGTCCGAACTCTTCATGACCTTGCTGTATGTCCCGCACGATGCGAGACTCAAGACCATGACTGCCAATGCGATATGTCTAAAAATCTTTCCCATTCTGAATCTAAACCGCGAAAATAGTCAAATTCGTTCAAAAGATAAAAGAAAAACATTCATTTTTAACTATTTTAAATAAAATGTTTTTATTTCTTTTGTGGTCGAATTTCAAAACGATTAACATTTAGTAAAAACGATTATTTGAATAAAAATTATGTTGAAGAGAATTTTATCGATTTCGGGTAAGCCGGGATTGTTTGAATTGGTTTCCCAAGGGAAAAACATGTTGATATTAGAGTCTCTTACCGAAAAGAAACGTGTGCCTGCTTATACGCACGAGAAGATTCTTTCATTGGGGGATATCGCTATATATACTGAGGAGGGAGAAACTCCGTTGGCTAATGTGTTGCAATCCATGAAGGAGAAAGAGGCTGGTAAGGTTGCCAGCGTCGATCCTAAGAAGGCGGATGGCAAGGCGCTTACGGATTATTTGGCTTCCGTGTTGCCTAACTTCGACCGCGACCGTGTCTATACTTCCGACATCAAGAAGCTGATCTCTTGGTATAATATCTTGGTTCAGAGCGGTCATGATAATTTCGTTGAGAAGAAAAAGGAGGAAAAGAAATCTGAGGAGTGATTTTCCGTCGCATTCTATAAGGGGAGGATGCAAGTGCGTCCTCCTTTTTTTGTTTAATTCTGTTGTCTGATATTTTTATTCCAATGAAGGTCCTTTATTTGTCTCCATGGTATCCGCATCGTTATGATGCTATGTCCGGATTGTTCGTGCGGAAGCATGCCGAGGCGGTCGCCCGTGGTTGCGAGGTATGCGTCTTGTATCTTTATGCGGACGATAAGGCGAAGGGGTATGAGGTGGTGGAACAGGTGACGGACGGAGTTCGGGAGGTTTATGTCTATTATCCGTTCATTGATAAACCGATTCTCCGTCAGCTGACGAAAGCCATTCGTTTCGTCATCGCTTTTTTGAAAGGGTATTCTTTCGTGGAAAAGAGTTTCGGCAGACCGGATGTCACGCAGGCGAATGTCTTGACCCGTTGCGGTGCCTTGGCTCTTTGGCTGAAGGTGAGGTATGGTATTCCGTATGTCATCGTGGAGCATTGGACACGATATCTGCCGCAAAATTTTAATTTCAAGGGGTTCCTAAGGAAATTGGTTAGCCGAATGGTGGTGCGTCGTGCTTCTTGTGTCTTGCCGGTCAGCCGCATGCTGGGTGAAGCGATGCGTGGTTGTGGCTTGGAAAATGCTAATTATAAGGTGGTGAATAATGTGGTGGACGATTTCTTTTTCGATACGCATGCCGATGTTTCCGCCCATGATGGTGTGTTTAATTTTTTACATATTTCTTGCTTCATCGAACGGGCGAAGAATGTCTGTGGTATTTTGCGCGTCGTGAAACGTTTGTCTGAGAAACGGAACGATTTTAGGCTGACCGTGATAGGTGTTGGTCCTGATTTTGAGAAGGTTAGACGCTATGCGGATGAACTGGAGTTGCCTGATGGCAAGGTGGTGTTCGTAGGCGAACAACCGCCGAGCGAGGTGAACCGTTTCTTTGCGGTATCCGACGCCTTTGTCTTGTTTTCCAATTATGAGAACGCTCCGGTTGTTATTTCGGAGTCTTTGGCGACGGGCATGCCTGTCATCTCCACGGACGTGGGGGGCATTCCGGATATGATCGATGCGACTAACGGGCGTTTGGTGAAATCGGGTGAAGAGGAGGCGCTTTATAAGTCGATGTCATGGATGATCGACCATCGAAGTGAGTTTGATTCTGAACTGATTCGTCGGAACGCTCGTCGTTATAGTTATGGCGAAGTGGGTGGATTCTTGCTTTCTGTTTATCGGGAAGCGCTTGCTAAATAAATTGCGCAAACATGAAAAAAGGCGGTGGGTAAACCATCGCCTTTTTTTGTTTCCTGAAGCGAACCGCTTCCTTGTTCCGCTCTTTATCCGACTTTCTTTTGCAGGTGGTTGCTCTCTTTGTAGTTATTGCACCCTGTCGAGATGGAAGAGAAAGCGTCTTGAATCATGTAGAAAGCCTCTTTGAGCGTTTTGTCCGCTTGTGTGAGTCTGTACACCAGGTCCTTTGCAACGACCATGGTCTCAGGAGATTCGCAGTCCGTTGGACTGACATTGGCGATGTCGTTCACAAAGGGTTGAATCTGTTTCTGCTCGAATTGTAGAATGTTGAATTTCTGTTTCATGTCACTCAACAAGCAGTCTAGTTCTTTTGTGATCTCTGTCGCACTTTTCCTTCCGATTGGCTCCAGTTCTTTTTCCATGTCTTGTCTTATTATTCGTTAGTTCATATTCGTTACCGCTAATATAGCGAGACTTGAATGCATGAGAAAATTTTTCGGGGCCGAGTTATTAACAAAAAGAATATTATGACAAATGTCTTTATAACTTGTTTCCGGTGCGGTTTAACGCTAGGCGTGGGGCGAATTGTCCCTAAATCTTCTCATTCTTGCGCCTTGAACGCCAACGCGTACATCCTCATTTGCTTCACCATGGCGAGCATACCGTTGGAACGGGTAGGGGAAAGGTGCTCTTTTAGACCGATTTTGTCGATAAAGTAGAGTTCCGTGTCCAATATTTCTTGAGGAGTGTGACCCGACAAGACATAGACCAGCATGGAGACGATGCCGCCCGCGATGTCGGTGTTGCTCTCTCCTTGGTAGTAGACCAATCCGTCCTTGTATTCCGCATGGACCCACACTTTGCTCTGACAGCCTTCGATGAGGTATTCGTCGGTTTTATATTGTTCGTCGATGCCCGGATTGGACTCGCTTTTGTCTATGATTTGCTGGTATTTGTCCAACCAGTCTTCCAAGAATTCGAATTCGGAAATGATTTCTTCCTGTTTCTCCGCTATTGTCATGATTATATGCTATTTAGGGATGTTATTTTCTTTTGAACATCTTCGCCGCTCGTTGAACGCCCGCCGTGAGGATATCAATCTCTTCTTTGGTGTTGTAGAGACCGAAGGAGGCGCGTACCGTTCCCTCGATGCCGAAGGCGTCCATGACGGGTTCCGCGCAGTGGTGTCCCGTACGCACGGCGATGCCTAGTTTGTCGATGATGGAGCCGAGGTCGTACGGGTGGATGTTGCCTACTAGGAAGGAGACTAACCCGCTTCTTCTTTTAGCGTTGCCGATGAAGCGGATGTTCTCCACTTCGCTCAATTTCTCTAATGTATAGCGCACCAGCTCTTGTTCGTGTGCGGCGATGTTCTCCATACCGATGGCGCTGACGTAATCCAAGGCTTCCGCCAAGGCTGTCGAGCCGATGTAGTCGGGAGTGCCCGCCTCGAACTTGAAGGGAAGCTCGTTGAAAGTGGTCTTCTCGAAAGTCACTTTCTGGATCATTTCGCCTCCGCCTTGGTAAGGTGGAATTTTTTCGAGCCACGCTTCTTTGCCGTAAAGCACGCCTATGCCGGTCGGCCCGTATATCTTATGTCCCGAAAATGCGTAGAAGTCCGCATCGAGATCCTGCACGTCGACTGGCATGTGCGGAATCGATTGCGCTCCGTCCACCATGACGGGTATGTTGTGGCTATGCGCCTTTTGGATGATCTCCTTTACAGGGTTGACTGTTCCTAATGTGTTGGAAACGTGTGCGATGGAGATGAGCTTTGTCTTCTCCGTGATGAGTTGCTCCAATTCCTCCGCCTGCAGTTCCCCATCCTCGTCAAACGGAATGACTTTCAACGTGATGTCGCGTTCTTGTTGTAACAGTTGCCAAGGTACGATGTTGGAGTGATGCTCCATTTGCGAGACGATGATCTCGTCGCCTGCTTTACATTGGCTTCTGCCGAAGGAGGATGCGATTAGGTTGATGGCTTCGGTGGTTCCTCTCGTGAAAATGATTTCGCGGGTGTGTTTCGCGTTGATGAATTTTCTGACCGTCTCTCTCGCCGCCTCGTGCGCTTCGGTGGCCGCTTGGCTGAGGAAGTGGACGCCGCGGTGGATGTTGGCGTTGTTGTTCAGATAGTTTTCGCTGATTTTGTTGACCACGCATAGCGGTTTTTGCGTCGTGGCTGCGTTGTCTAGATAGACCAGCGGCTTACCGTAAATCTCCTTGCTTAGAATGGGGAAATCCTCTCTGATTTTATTTATGTCGAAACTCATCTCGCTTTCACTTTTCCGCGAATTTACGAAAAAATAAAAGCTTATGGTAAAAAAGCATCTTCTATATGCTCAAATTTACAGTTCCCGTCTTTCGCCCCCACGACCACCGAAAGGATGTCGAAACGTGTGGGCATCGTGATGTCGTATTTGAAGATATAGGCTTCCGCCGCCATAATGGTGTTGCGCATCTTTGCCTTGTTGACGCTCTCCGCTGGGTGGAGGAGGAAGTTGTCTTTTCGGGTGCGTACCTCCACGATGACGAGCATGCCGTTCTCTTCCGCTACGATGTCTAACTCCTGTTTCCCTGCCCGCCAGTTCCTGTGCCTGATTTTATATCCTTTGCTCGACAGGTATTCCACGGCTTTCTCTTCGCCTAATTCGCCTAACTCATTGTGTTCCGCCATAATTTCAACAGGTTAAATTTTTGATATTTTTTGCAAATATAATAAATGTATTAATTACGCAATTATAATCATGGAAAATATTTATATGCTGAATTTGCGTTTGGATGTGTCCGTGAAAATTTAATACTCAAGGTGTAGGAAATAATAATTCATAATTAAAAATTAAAATTTCAAAATTACCTTCGCGTTATGGCTGGTATTTATATCCATATTCCTTTGTGTAAGAATCGTTGTGTCTACTGCGATTTCTATTCCTCCACCTACGACGGTAACCGTTCGGAGCTGGTAAGTTCCATTTGTCGGGAGTTGCGTGAACGAAGGGATTATCTGCATGGCGAGACGGTCAAAACACTCTATTTCGGTGGGGGAACGCCTTCGCTGCTTCACGTGGACGAGCTCTCCGAGATTTTCGCCGCCGTTGCGGCGAACTATCCTTGCGATTTCGAGGAGGTGACTTTGGAGGCGAATCCGGACGACCTCGACGAGACCTTCGTGCAATCGCTTCGTTCTCTGCCCGTCAATCGTTTGAGTTTAGGCATCCAGAGCTTCCACGATGATGACTTGCGCTTGCTCAACCGTCGGCACACGGCGGAGGAGGCGAAGCGGGCGGTGCGTCTGTGCCAATCTGCAGGTTTCTTGAATATGAGCATCGACCTCATCTATGGGTTGCCTAACCAAACTTTGGAAGCTTGGCGGGATAACATCGAACAAGCGATCGCCTTGGATGTGCCACATATCTCCGCCTACCACCTCACTTATGAGGAGGGAACGAAGATTTATCGTATGCTGCAGAGGGGCGAAGTGCGGGAGACGGACGAGGATTTGAGCGTGGAGATGTTCCGTACCTTGCGTCGCCAACTGAACGATGCGGGTATTTTGCAATACGAGATATCCAATTTCGCCAAGCCGGGAATGCATGCGCGGCATAATTCCTCCTATTGGGACGGAACGCCTTATTTGGGTGTCGGACCTTCCGCCCATTCGTTCGACGGGAAGGATCGTCGCTGGAATATTGCGGATACTCGCCGCTACATCGCCGCTGTCCAAGGGGGACTGTCCTACTACGAAACCGAGATTCTCGACATTGCCTCTTCTTATAATGATTTCGTTATCACTTCGTTGCGCACGATTGCGGGGATGAGTCTGAAAACGTTGTCAGAACGCTTCGGGGAGCCCTACACCTCTTATTGCATGGAGCAGACGAAGCCTTTCGTGGGGGATGGCTCCGCTGTGGTGGAAGAGGACCATATCCGTCTGACCGAGAAAGGGCTTTTCCTATCCGATGAAATTATGGAGGCGCTGATGTGGGTGTGATAGAGACAATCTATTCCTTGTCATTACTTAAATAATTTGTACCTTTGCGGAGATTTTAATCGGAAAACAATGAAAGTAGCTATATTTCCAGGCAGTTTCGACCCGTTTACCATCGGGCATTATTCTGTTGTGAAACGCGCACTGAATTTCGTGGATGAGGTGGTGATTGCCATCGGTGTGAACGACGCGAAGAAGAGCCTTTTCTCCGTGGAACAGCGCTATAAGATTATTTCAAAGGCATTCTGCGATGAGCCGCATGTCTCTGTAAGAAGTTACGATTCGTTGACGGTCGATTTCGCTAAGGAGGTGAATGCCGACATTATCTTGAGGGGCATTCGTTCCATCCAGGATTTCGAGTACGAGAAGACCATCGCCGACGCTAACCGCCGCCTCTCTGGTATAGATACCGTCTTGCTTTTCACTGAACCGCAACACTCTTTCATCAGCTCCACTGTCGTGAGGGATTTGCTGCGTTACGGGAAGGACATCACTACGTTCTTGCCGCCTCACGTCTCTCTCGACGACTTGAAGTGAATTCCGACGTCTCCCTCGTAAGCGGGAAAGTCTAGAGAAAAATAATCTGACAAATATGTATATGATGACACTGTGAAGTTTTTATCACCCTATATTTTTATGTCAGGACTTCGAATTAGATGGGAGGCTTGCCTCTAACTACCGACGTATTAACATTCTTTAACCTTTAAAATTTCCGAAAGAGTATAATTGTTGCTTTTTTTGCCAAAAATTTGGGTAGATAGTATCTGATGAAAAAAAAAGCGAAATATAGGTTCTTTAATTCGAAGTTGACTTCGGCGATAAGTATATCGATTGTACTATTCCTTTTAGGTTGTATCATTTTTGTCGGTTTTATGTCTAAAACGCTGACAACCTACGTTTTAGAAAATGTTTCGCTGACGGTTTTCCTGAAGGAGAACACGGCTGAGGAGTCTAGGCTGAACTTGGAAAAATATCTTTCTTCACAATCTTATACGAAAAAGGTGAAATTCATCGACAAGGAGACCGCCATTGTGGAACTCTGCGAGGAGTTGGGCGAAGATCCGGAGGAGTATAAGGATATCAACCGTATTTTGGATATGATAGAGGTGAAGATGAACGCTGTTTACGCAAACAATGATAGTATCATCCCTATCGCTGAGAACATAGAGCTTTTCGAGTGCGTGGACCATGTCGACTATCAGGAGAGCATGGTGGACCGTATCGGAAACAACATCCAGAAGTTGGCTTCCGTGCTGATTTGTACGGCGGCGGTTCTTCTATTGATTTCTTATGTGCTGATTAGTAACACGATACAATTGCTGATCCATTCGGATCGTTTCCTTATACATACGATGACATTGGTGGGCGCCACGAAGAACTTCGTGCGTCGTCCGTATATCTTGGAGAGCCTTGTAATCGCCTTGGTGGCGTTCGTTCTCGCGACCATCTATCTGATGGCCTTAGGCTACTTCCTGAAGGATAATTTGCCGCCGAGCTTGGAGGGCATGACTTCCGATCCGATGCTTTACATCGTTGTGTTGGGTAGCATCTTTATCTTCAGTATCATCATCACTTGCGTGGCTACGCACCGCGCTGTGAGCAAGTATTTGAAGAATCAGGTGGACGAATTGTATTATGTTTAATATTAATAACTGAATAATAATAATCTCATAATAAAAGAAATGGCTATTAAAGAAAATTATGCGTTGCCTAAGGATAATTTGATTCTGTTGGCAGTTGGATTCGTGATCATTTTGATAGGTTTTGTTTGTATGATAGGTGGGGGAAGCGTGGATGGCGTATCCTATAACCCTGAAATCTTCAGTCCGATGAGGATTACCGTTGCGCCTATCATCGTCGTTGTGGGTTTCTTTTTTGAGATTTTCGCAATTTTATGGATCCGCAAGCCGGGTAATGGGTTGACTCGTTATGAGGAGAATGACGGATCCAAGGAAAACAATGATTCCGATGGTTACAAGTCTATAAAGGCTTCTGATAACTATAAAAGACTTGACTAATGGATTGGTTACAGGCGTTAATTTTAGGTATCGTTCAGGGATTGACCGAGTACCTTCCTGTCTCTTCTAGCGGACATTTGGAAATTGGTAAAGTATTGCTTGGCGAAGGCGCCGAGGCGGGAGGATTGACTTTCGACATCGTGGTTCATGTGGCTACGGTGCTCGCCACGCTGTGCATCCTCTGGAAAGAGGTGGCGTGGATTTTTAAGGGTCTGTTCAAACCTTTGCGTGACGGCAAGATGAATGATGAGCAGAAGTATGCGGTGAACATCTTGGTTTCTATGATTCCGGTGGGCATCGTGGGACTTTGTTTTAAAGATAGTATAGAAGCGCTCTATGGGGATAACATTCTTCCCGTTGTGGGCTTCTGCCTTTTGGTTACCGCCACATTGTTGGCTTTGACTCATTACTTGAAGCCTCAGCCTCGTGAGAATTTGTCGCCGCTCCACGCTTTCATCATCGGTATCGCCCAAGCGGTGGCCGTATTGCCTGGCTTGTCGCGCTCCGGTTCCACCATCGCGACGGGTTTACTATTGGGTAATAAGAAGGAGTCTCTCGCTCAATTCTCTTTCCTGATGGTCATTCCTCCGATTTTAGGAGAGGCTTTGTTGGACTTCAAGCATATCTTCGCTCCTTCCGCTGAGTATTTGGCGGAGCATGGCATCGACGAACCTGTCGGCGCCCTCCCTTTGGCTGTCGGCTTTATCGCCGCATTCATCAGCGGTTGCTTCGCTTGCAAGTGGATGATCGCTTTGGTCAAGAGAATGAAACTTATCTATTTCGCCATCTATTGCGCTTTAGTCGGCGCTGGATGTTTGGCTTACACATTTTTAGCGTAAGGGGATGAATTTCATTGACGGCGAGATATTGTGTTTTGATAAACCGTTAACGTGGACCTCTTTCGATTTGGTCAATAAGGTGCGCTATCTCATCAAGCGCCAATTGAACGTGAAGAAGTTCAAGATCGGTCATGCGGGTACTTTGGACCCTTTGGCTACGGGTGTCTTGATTGTCTGCACGGGCAAAGCGACCAAACGCATCGAGGAGCTGCAGTACAAGACCAAGGAGTATGTGGCTACGCTGAAGCTGGGCGCCACGACCCCTTCGTTCGACCTCGAACAGGAGGTGGACGCACTCTATCCTACGGAGCATATCACGCGTGAGATGGTGGAGGAGACCCTGAAGCGTTTTCTTGGGGAAATCCAGCAGATTCCGCCTTCCTATTCCGCCGTGAAGGTGAATGGTAAGCGTGCCTACGACTATGCCCGTAAGGGCGACGATGTGGAGCTGAAACCTAAGACGCTCGTCATCGACGAAATAGAACTTTTGGATTGCCAGTTGCCGGATATCACCATCCGTGTGGTCTGCAGCAAGGGCACTTATATAAGGGCTTTGGCCCGTGACATCGGTTTGGCGCTTAATAGCGGTGCGCATCTCACTGCGCTGAGACGCACCAGAATAGGCGATGTCCGTGTGGAGGATTGCCTTTCCATCGAAAGCTTCCAATCGATTATGAATGAACAAGAAGAACAGAAAAATTCCGATATAGCATGAAATTATCAAAATTCAAATTCAACTTGCCGTCTGAGCAAGTGGCTCTCTACCCTGCGCATAACAGGGACGAGGCTAGATTGTTGGTACTCAATCGTAAAACCGGAGAAGTGGAGCACAAAATGTTCAAGGATATCCTTCAATATTTCGACGACAAGGATGCCTTCATATTCAACGACACGAAGGTGTTCCCTGCCAGACTCTATGGTATCAAGGAGAAAAACGGCGCTAAGATTGAGGTGTTCTTGCTTCGTGAACTGAATCACGAACTGAAGTTCTGGGATGTTCTGGTGGATCCTGCCAGAAAAATCCGTATCGGAAATAAGTTGTATTTCGGTGAGGACGAGTCTTTGGTGGCCGAGGTGATCGACAACACCACTTCCCGCGGCCGTACGCTCAGATTCTTGTATGAGGGTTCATACGAGGAGTTCCGTGAGACGCTCTACAAATTGGGTGAGACTCCGTTGCCTAAATTCATCGATCGCCCTGTGGAGCCTGAGGACGCTGAACGTTATCAGACCATCTTTGCGAAGAACGAGGGCGCTGTGGTCGCTCCGACCGCTGGTATGCACTTCAGCCGCGAGCTGATGAAGAGATTGGAAATCAAGGGCTGTGAGTTCGCCTTCTTGACGTTGCACGCGGGCTTGGGCAACTTCCGCGAGATCGATGTGGAGGACCTCACTAAGCATAAGATGGATTCCGAGGAGATGTATATCACCGAGGAGTGCACCCAAATAGTGAACAAGGCGCATCTTGCGAAACAACATATCTGCGCAGTGGGTACTACCGTGCTTCGCGCTGTTGAGAGCAGCGTCGGAACGGATGGCTTGATCAAGCCTTTCGAGGGCTGGACCAATAAGTTCATCTTCCCTCCGTATAACTTTACGGTTGCCGACAGATTGATCACTAACTTCCACACGCCTTATTCCACCTTCTTGATGATGGTGTGCGCGTTCGGTGGTTATGATTGTGTCATGGACGCTTACGATGTCGCTTTGAAAGAGGGTTATAAGTTCGGTCCTTACGGAGACGCTATGCTGATCCTCTAATTGTTAGATTTCTTTTGATAGATATATACGATGGCTAAAAAATTCGCTGAACATTCCAATTTCAACCTCTCTGACATCAATAAGGAGGTTTTGAAGCAATGGGAAGAAAAAGATTTGTTTCATAAGAGTATAAAAATCAGGGAGGGCGCTCCTTCCTTTGTCTTTTTCGAGGGTCCGCCGTCTGCTAACGGTATGCCGGGTATCCATCACGTGATGGCTCGTTCCATTAAGGATATTTTCTGCCGTTATAAGACGATGAAGGGCTTCCATGTGAAGCGTAAGGCTGGTTGGGATACCCACGGACTCCCAGTGGAATTGGGTGTCGAGAAGGAATTGGGCATCACCAAGGAGGACATCGGAAAGAAGATTTCCGTGGACGATTACAACAAGGCTTGCCGTACCAATGTGATGAAGTTCACCAAAGAGTGGACCGACCTCACGAAGAAGATGGGTTATTGGGTGGACTTGGAGAGTCCGTATATCACTTATGATAATAAATATATCGAAACCCTTTGGTACCTCTTGAAGGAACTCTACAAGAAGGGTTATCTCTATAAGGGTTACACGATCCAACCTTATTCGCCTGCGGCAGGTACGGGTTTGAGCTCGCACGAGTTGAATCAGCCTGGTTGCTACCGCGACGTGAAAGATACGACCGTGGTGGCTCAATTCAAGATGTTGGATCCTAAGCCTGAGATGACGAAGTTCGGTACGCCTTACTTCCTCGCTTGGACCACTACTCCTTGGACGCTCTCTTCTAATACTGCCCTTTGCGTAGGTCCTAACATCCAATATGTGGCTGTGCAGTCTTATAACCCTTATACGGGTCAGCCTGCCACTTATGTCGTCGCTAAGGATTTGGTGAACGCCCACTTCAATCCTAAAGCCGCTGAGTTGGCTTTGGAGGATTACAAGGAGGGGGATAAACTCATTCCGTTTAAGGTGATCGCCGAATATAAGGGTACCGACCTCGTTGGCATGAAGTATGAGCAACTCATGAACTGGATTACACCTGAGAACGCTGATCAGGCTTTCCGTGTCATCCCGGGTGACTATGTCACTACGGAGGATGGTACCGGTATCGTGCATATCGCTCCTACGTTCGGTGCGGACGACGCCAAGGTGGCTAAGGCTGCGGGTATTCCGCCGCTCCAATTGGTGGATAAGTTCGGAAACCTCCGTCCTTCCGTCGACTTGACCGGTAAGTTCTACTTGCTCTCCGATTTGGATCCTGATTATGTGAAGTCTCGCATCAACGTGGAGGCTTACAAGAAGTTCGAAGGCCGTTTCGTGAAGAACGCTTATGACCCGAATTTGACCGACAAAGACGAGACGCTTGACATCTCCATCTGTATGGATATGAAGGTGAACAACCAAGCCTTCAAGATAGAGAAGCATGTCCATAACTATCCTCACTGCTGGCGTACGGACAAGCCGGTGCTGTACTATCCGTTGGATAGCTGGTTTATCAAGTCTACCAAGGCTCGTGAGAGAATGATGGAACTTAATAAGACCATCCAATGGAAGCCTGAATCGACCGGTACGGGCCGTTTCGGCAAGTGGTTGGAGAACTTGAACGACTGGAACCTCTCCCGTTCCCGTTACTGGGGTACTCCGTTGCCTATCTGGCGTACGGAAGAGGGCACTGAGGAGAAGTGCATCGGCTCTATCGCGGAGTTGTTCGAGGAGATCGAGAAGTCTGTTAAGGCTGGCTTCATGAAGGAGAACCCTTGGAAGAATTTCAAGGTGGGCGATTACTCGAAGGAGAACTACGATCCTAAGAATATCGACCTCCACCGTCCTTATATCGATAGCATCATCTTGGTTTCCGATAGCGGTAAGCCGATGAAGCGTGAGGCTGACTTGATCGACGTGTGGTTCGATTCCGGCGCGATGCCTTTCGCTCAGCAACACTATCCGTTCGAGAACAAGGAGGTGGTCGATAATGGTGAGTTCTACCCTGCGGACTTTATCGCTGAGGGTGTGGACCAGACTCGTGGATGGTTCTTCACTTTGCACGCCATCTCTACCATGATCAAGGATAGCGTCGCTTTCAAGGCAGTCATCTCTAATGGTTTGGTGCTCGATAAGAACGGCAACAAGATGTCCAAACGTTTGGGCAACGCTGTGGATCCGTTCGGCGCCATCGAGAAGTATGGTTCCGATCCGCTTCGTTGGTACATGATCACCAACGCTTCTCCTTGGGATAACTTGAAATTTGATACGGAAGGTATCGAGGAGGTTCGTCGTAAGTTCTTCGGTACGCTCTATAATACTTACTCATTCTTCGCTTTGTATGCGAATGTGGACAACTTCACCAATAGCCAACCTCAGGTTCCTATGGCGAAACGTCCAGAGATCGACCGTTGGATCATCTCCCTCTTGAACTCTTTGGTCAAGGAGGTGGATGAGAGCTACAACGACTACGAGCCTACTAAGGCCGGTCGAGCGATCTCTAATTTCGTGAACGACCACTTGAGTAACTGGTATGTGCGTTTGAACCGTAAACGCTTCTGGGGCGGAACGCTCACGGAGGATAAGTTGGCGGCTTACCAGACGCTCTACACTTGCTTGGATACCATCGCCCGTTTGATGGCGCCTATCTCTCCGTTCTATGCCGACCAGTTGTTCATGGACTTGAACAACGCTACCGGTTGCGACAAGAGCGAGTCTGTCCACTTGGCGGACTTCCCTAAGTGCGACGAGAGCTTGATCAACAAGACGCTGGAGGAACGCATGCAGTTGGCTCAGGATATCTCTTCCATGACCTTGTCTCTCCGTAAGAAGGAGAACATCAAGGTGCGTCAGCCGTTGAAGCAAATCATGGTTCCTATCTTGGCAGAGCATGAACAGGAGAATGTTGAGGCTGTTAAGGATTTGATCATGAGCGAGGTGAACGTCAAGGAGATTAACTTCGTGGACGATTCGGCTGGTATCTTGGTGAAGAAAATCAAGCCGGACTTTAAGAAACTCGGTCCTAAGTGCGGTAAGAGCATGAAGGCTGTGGCCGCTCAATTGCAAACGTTGCCACAGGAGGAGATCGCCAAGTTGGAGAAGAACGGTAGCTACGAGATTTGCTGCGATGGTGTTTGCGTCATCGTGGACAAGGCGGATGTCGAGATTCTTTCCGAGGATATTCCGGGCTGGTTGGTCGCTAACAACGGAACCATCACCATCGCGCTCGACGTGACCATCACGCCTGAGTTGCAGAAGGAGGGTATCGCTCGTGAGTTCATCAATCGTATCCAGAATATCCGTAAGTCTAGCGGATTCGAGATCACTGATAAGATTTTGATCGAGATTGAAAAGTCTGAGAATGTGAACGCCGCGGTGGAGGCATTCAAAGAGTATATCTCTTCGCAGGTGCTTGCCAATAGCATCACGTTGGTCGACAAGGTGGCTAACCCTACCGAGTTGGACTTCGACGATTTCAAGGTGAATATCGAGGTGAAGAAGGCGTAAGTCTGATTTGAAAATAATGGGGAAGGCGAATCATTTAGGATGGTTCGCCTTTTTTGTCCTATGGGGAAATAGAATATGATTACTATTAAGTTATATGTTTTTGAATTTAAATATAATAGAATGTTTGCCGATATAGAGGATAATTGATAAATTGCAAAAAAAAACAAAAAGGGGATAATATGAGGAATTTTATTTATGTGTTATTGCTGACTTTTTTTACGAGTAGTGCTATCAATGCTGCCATTTATACTGTTTATAAGGATGGTGTGGCTATCCAATATGAAACAGAGTCGGCGTTGGAGGAAGGATTTGTGGGGTGTGATTCTTTATATGTTGAAGGTCTTTTCTCGGGAGAGAATGCGAATCGTTTCTCGAATTTTTTGAGTAATTGTAATTGCGCATTATCTGTTCAGGTGATAGATCTTACTAAAGCGGAGCTTGATAGTAGACGTAGTTACTATTTTTTTTCCGCTTGTAAGAATACAAAGGTTTTCCGATTCCCAGATGACGATCATTTCGCTTTGATGACAGATGGCATGTTTTCCGGATTTAAGGATTTAACCACTATAGAAAATATCGATAAGATTACTATATATGGATTCTCAGGCTTTTTCCGAAATTGTGAGAGCCTAAAGGAAGTTCATTTGAAGAAAGTAAAATCCAGTGATTATGCTAAGGCGTTCAAGGGATGTAAAAGTTTGGAAAAAATCTATATAGACACATTGGAGAGCGAGAGATACTCTTCCGTAAAAGATATGTTTGAAGGGTGTGAGAATTTGAAGGAGATCCATTTGGGCTATGCTGATTTTGATTACGATATGTGTGTGCAGTTAATGGAAACCGATGCGATAATATATCCCTATCCGGGAGAGAGTGAAATTTCTCATGGATATTCATACATGTATGAAAATCGTGTTATGTGGCATATAGATTCGCTTTGTGCCTATGTGGTCAATGAGAAGGGAAAATTGAAGGTCCTTGGGACTACGAAATCGCCTGATTATATGATTTCCCAGGATACGATTTGGCGTATAGGCGAGACTTTTGAATCTTCTTATGTTGTTCCTTCTATTGATTCGTTGGAAGAAGTCACCGATTTCGAGAATAAGTATCTTTGGATGGGTATGATAAATGAGTCGATGGATGATTATGTTTGGAGTGACTCTATCCTTTTGCATGACGAGAAATATGCAATGGCTCAAATCATTGACAAGAAAGGACTAAAACTAGTGGATGTGAAAGATTTTTCCGACGTTAAAATATCGGAGGATGCCTCTATCAGTATTTGGGGTGTTTTAGATGATAGTCTTATTGTGAAGACGAAAGCCATGATAAGAAAGGCGCCTCTTTTGATGGAGATAGATCTTTCAAATGCCACGTTCCAATTGCGCGAACAGTCTTTAGACTCGTTATGTAATGTGGGCAGTGTCAAAAAAATCGTTTTCCCGAAGACGAAACAAGAGGGAGTTTATGACCTCTCTAATGCATTTAGGAATTGTCGTTCGTTGGAGACTGTGGAGAATTTGGATAACATTTCCAATATCAGCAGTTTGGAATATACGTTTGCCGGATGTAAAAAATTGAAGGAAATAACCTTTAGTCAGGAGATCGATACGAATGCTATTTCTTTGCGAAGTGCGTTTGAAGGATGCGATAGTTTGAAAAGAATAGAAAATCTTGACCGGTTTGTTAAAATCGTTAATTTGGAGTATGCTTTCAATGGTTGTAAATCTCTTCAATCTATAACATTTTCCAAGGAGGAGAAACACATTCTCGACCTCGATGGCGTTTTCCAAAATTGTAGTAGCCTAAAAACCATTTCGGGATTGGAATCGTTTTCTGGTTATAGGGAGATGTCTTACGCTTTCTGGAATTGTAGTTCTTTAGACACTTTGCGATTAGGTGCTCCTTATCGTAGTATAGCGGGATCTAGTTTCTTTGGGAATTGCAATGCGTATGTCTACTTCCCGGATACGATTACTGAGTTGTTAATTGTCAATGTGCAATTTTTTAAAAATGCCATTCTTCCCATCAAGGATGTGAATGTGCGTTTCCTTTCCTCAGATTCAGTTGAGATACTTCCTTTCCCTCAATATATTGCGGCGCAAGACACCATTTGGAAATATCAAATGGATGGGAAGATCCTTACTGCCAAAAGATTGACGGGGGATATATTGAATAACTCGACCGTGATTTGGTGTGGAGTGAAAAATGATGCTATGGAAGAATATGTATGGTCATTGCCTCTTTCTTACCAATTGTCCCAAGGCCCTTATTTGTATGTCACAAGAGAACATCCAGATTCATGGGGCGGAATTGATGGAATGCAGGTTTCCCAAGTAGTCCTAATTGATAGTTTGCGTCCAGGTAGTTTGTATGATTTTTGTAATGTCTATGGTGGCGCTAGAATTGAACTTCACGGCTATTGTGATGATAGTACGCTTGTCCATGTGAAGCAATCGATGGAAAGAAATTCTGATCTCACTTATTTGAAGCATTTTGATTTTAGTGATGCGGAATTGGACGTGAAAGATGGCTTAAAAAGTTTCTTTTCGGGGGCCTCGGAACTAAGGGAAGTGATCTTCTCAGACAAGCCGAATAAATCTCCTGTCAGTTTTTATAATACATTTTCTCAAACCTTGGTTGCACATGTTGATTTGAGCTCTTTCGAAAATATTACTAGTATGAGCCATGCGTTTTCTCGGTGTTATGAATTAAAAGACGTGCGTTTCTCCGAAAAGGAAAATTCGAATCCGATAAGTTTTGTACAAGCTTTCGTGGGATGTCCTCTTGACACGTTGGATCTCTCCTCTTTTTCTAGAATCTCAGACTTGTCGCAGGCGTTTTTTCTTGTGACTTCCATGGAAAGAATGAGGTTCCTCAAATTTTCGGATAAGGAGAATCCTTTGCCGGTCAGTATGTTCCAAACCTTTAGTGGCACGGAGTTTCAAACAAGTGAGATTTATAATTTTGACAAGTTCACCAATATAACGGATTTTAGGGCTACGTTCCAAGGAATGGATTTCTTCTCAGAAACAAGATTAGATACGGTGAGGTTCGGAACCGATCCGAATCGTCTGCCGGATTCGTTGTTGGCATTGACGTTTGCCCAATCAGGTTATTGGGTGAAATATTTGCCGGATGGGGTGGATACAATTCCTTCTCAATGGCGGAATGGTCATGGTTTTGTCCTCCCTATTGTGGCGGATACGACTGGGTGGTCCGCTGATTCGTTGCTGAATAATATTTATTGTTTGCCTGAATTCGGACCTAGTTATGCTCTGATTACTGATACTACATGGTATCTGGTGGCTAACGAATTCCTGCAGACTTGGATGGAGAGCTTTAAATTTGGAACCTCCGAGTTGCGTTCGGAATCTGATAACCTTTCCCCCTCAGAAGACGAATACATGATTTTCAATCCTGATAGCATGAGTATTTTCCCTTTTGAGGATAAATATACGTTGACTTGTGTGGTGAGCAATCCTAAATTTAAATCTTTGGCCTATTCAGTGAATCTGAAGGAATTGATTGATCCGAATGGTGTGGAGAATATCGGTAATGGGGTGAACGTTTCTGTCTATTCCGAGAAGGGTGGAATAGTGGTTTCTTCTGTGTCTGATTCGGATGTCGACATTTATGATATAAGTGGTAGGCTTCTTTATCGACGCAAGGTATTTGAGGGGTGTGAGACCATAATCCCGTTGCCATCAGGCGTTTATATTGTGAGCGGAAAGGGTAGTCATGGTCGGAGGGTTGTCGTTAGATGACGTGCAATCGTAGATTAAATAATAATTATCATGAAACTAGCGGAAGCATTACAGGAACGTTCAGACTTGAACCGTAGAATACAGCAGTTGCAAAGTAGGCTGAATAATAACGCCACCGTGCAGGAGGGCGAGAAACCGGCGGAGGAGCCGCAGGCTTTGCTGAGTGAATTGGATGCGTCGATAGACCGTTTGGAGTGGATTATCTCCAAAGTGAATCTGACCAATTGCTCTACCAAGGTTGGCGGAAGCACGCTCACCGACCTGATAGCCAAGCGTGATTGCCTGACGCTCAGAATCGAGAAGTACCGATCTTTCCTGAATAGCGCCAGTTGCCTTTCCAGCAGGGCGAGCCGCACGGAAATCAAAATCTTCAGTACGGTGAACGTCAGCGACTTTCAGAAGAAAGTGGATGCGCTCAGCAAAGAGTTGCGTTTAGTCGACAACCAGATTCAGGAGACCAACTGGAACACTGAATTGATGGAATAACAACCATTCAGAGAATACCGACGACAGTCCAGGCGAATGCGAGCCTCCCCAGTGGCGGAGGTTATAAATCGTCCACTACCATTCTTCACGATGCGAGGCGTGGGCAGCCTCATTCCGGCATTTTATTTACATGCCGTTATCGTTACGCCCTGATAGCGTACAAACGTATCGTCACTATTCACATCTTACTACCGCGCATTGATGGCTGTCGTTTTCCCCTTTTGGTTAAAATTTTATTTTTAATAATATGAAACGATTATTATTATTTTTTTCTTTTTTGACTGTTGCCTTCGGCGTCTACGCTGATGACGGTGGTGTTTATAATGTTGAAGATTGGACCTATGGCAATATCTATGTGAAGGAGCCCAATGACAAGATTGCTCTGGAGAAGGAGCTGATGGTGTGTGGAATGGATAGTATCACGGCAGTTTTTGTTTTCAAGAACACAACGGACGACACTGTTACCGTGGATTGCGCATTCCCGGTGGATGTGAATTTGCCATATACCTGTGAAAAGGATATTGGGTTTCTTTATGAATGTTATTCTCTTCGTGTCTTGAAGATGTTATTAGGCACAAAAGACACGTCTGATTTAATGGAAGTGGTTGGAAATGATGAATATAGAGTTGGAAGTTTGACTGATAGATATCCGTTGGTATTGGACAAGCGTGTTGGTGAGTTGCTTAAAAAGCACGACAAGGAATTAAGAATAATGAGTTTTGATCATTACAATCTATATATGGACTCTGTGCTGACTGGGGAGAATTCCAGGTTCAGTCCTAATTGTCATATTATTCAGGATGGGAAATCCGTTGGCGTTTTGAATGTTGGAATAGAGAGCGCAGTCTCCTTCAATGAGGTTGCTATGAGGTTTCATTTCCATCATCGTTTATCTTTTTTGCCTAATGCCTATTCCAAAGTGATCGTTAAATATGCTGTGGAGTCTCTTATACATGATTATAACGGAAGTTATGGCTATTATTATGATATTTCTACGGGTGGGACTTGGAAGGGTACTATTCGCTCGTTTATGGCGGTTGTGAAAAATTTTGATATGACCAGTGTTTCTAAGGATAACTCTAACCGACGATTCGATTATTTATGTTGCGATGAATTAGAGCATTCTGGAATCTATTACAAGAGAAATTACAAACCGGAGAAGGGAGACTACTTCCGTTTTTTTCAAAATTATCGTGTCGGATATGATCACGATTGTTTTCCTAATCCTATTTATAAGCCCCTTGAATCAATTCAGTTGAAAGATGTCCGTTCTTCATCATGGATAAACGCTAGTGCGGTGATGGATAGGAACCAATTTACTTCCAGCGCAATTGTCGATTGGGAAAACGCCACGTTAGAATTCGTTTTGCCTCAAGATGGGTGGGGTCCTTTTATTTTTAATGGCACGAATGGGGGAAGCGATACGGAGGCGGATTTGGTCGCTTTCCAACAATTGGGGAAACCAGAGAATGGCTTTTATTTGACTATTCATGGAGAGGAAGAAACTGATGAGCCCTTCTATTCGTCTATTTATAACATGAATTGGGTAAAAAAGGTTAAGTTTGAAGCACTTGAAAATAGGAAGGGAAAAATTTCTTATTCGTATGATGTGGATAAAGAAAATATGCGTGTGTTCCCATATTTGTATAGTTGGACACGTATAAATAATTGTGTCAGTGGTGCGAACTATTTTCCTGCCGGACGTTATCGTTTGACAATCGAAGATTGTTATCCGGGACTTATATGTCAGGATACAACGTACATTGCTGAATTTTGGTTCTTGCCGATTCCTTCAGATATGAAGGATATGGTGGTAGAAGACGGGCAAAGTAGATTCCCAATATTTCAGCACGTTTTCGAGTGTTTGAATAGTCCCTATGATTATTTTTATACATATGAGTCAAATGTTAATTCGAATAATTTAATTGTGAATGGTAATGAGGGAACAAATGAGCGGCAGATGTCCGATTCGCTACCGTTATCGGAATCGGATAGTTTAGCCGAGTATGAGAAAGGGGAAAGCCAGTTCCGTACATTCTTTGTTTGTGGTGTGGTTATTCTATTGCTTGGAATTGGTGGATTTGTTTGGTTGATTAGGAAGAAGAAATAATGGAATGGTTATTCGGGAAAATTGCGCTATTTATATTGTCAGAAAAATTTTTATAACATGAAACGATTATTATTATTTTTTCTTTTTTGACGGTTGCCTTCGGCGGCTACGCTGATGACGGCGGCGCTCGTAATGTTGAAGATTGGACCTATGGCAATATCTATGTGAAGGAGCCCAATGACAAGATTGCTCTGGAGAAGGAGCTGATGGTGTGTGGAATGGATAGTATCACGGCAGTTTTTGTTTTCAAGAACACGACGGACGACACTGTTACCGTGGATTGCGCATTCCCTGTAGATGCGGAATTGCCGTATACGGTAGATTCCAAGAATTGGGATGAAGAGTCTTTTTCTTTTTATAGAGATAAGTGCTATTCGTATCGAGTTTTGCGGATGTTGTTGGGGAATAAGGATACGTTCGATTTACGTGAGGTGGTAGGCGATTATCAAGTAGATTTGAATGAACGCGTGGAGAAGTTAGTTCTACAGCACGAGGTTATGGATTGCCATCATCTCCCTTCTTGTATTAGGAACGGTTGTCGGAATCGTCTATTGGAAGAGAAAATGATAATTTTGAACGGTTGCTAATAGTCAATAATTTAAAATTCGTTTATTTTTGTTGCGGGTGATGTATTTTTTCTCTAACTTGCCGTTTTGAATCTATAGAAGCATCCACACGGGTACGAAATATGTGTTTTTAATCGAATTGTAGTATAATTTTCAAATTAATCCATAAAATGGAGTCGGTTGATAAGAATGTATTGAGAAGGGATGACGTCCCTTTGTCAGAGGAAAAGTCTTTGTCGTATACAATAGATGTTTTGCGTTTCCCTTTGGCGTTGATGGTGATTTTTATTCACATGAACCCTGCCATTGTCAGTTTGCACGAGGCTGAATTCCCAATTCTGTCAGGACAGGGAATATTTAACATTGTGTGCATGGCATTGTCGCGTGTGGTACCTTACATTGCGGTTCCGACTTTTTTCCTCATATCAGGTTTTTTGTTTTTTGTCAATTTCAGAGAGTGGTCATGGGATGGTTATAAGAAGAAGATGAAATCCAGGCTCCGTTCGCTCGTCATTCCCTATTTTTTATGGAACACGGTCGCATTCATCTTCCTGTTTTTAGGCAAATTGGTTATGAAGAGTTTGCCGGAGGGCGGATTATTTGCATTCCTAGTTGAAAAGGGCAGCTGGCACATCTATTATGATTCTCATACGTGGGGAGAAGATTTAGTGGATTGGTTGGGCCGTAGTCTTTATTATGCGGGTCCGATTGACATTCCGTTGTGGTTTTTGCGGGATTTGATATTCGTTTCATTGTGTACTCCTATCATCTATTGGATGGTGAAGAGACTAAAGATATTTGTTGTTGGCATCCTATTCCTCGCTTACGTGTCAAAAATCTGGATTTCGATTCCCGGATTCTCTATTGAGGCTGTTTTTTTCTTCACGACTGGTGCCTATCTTGCTCTTAATGGATTCAATATCGTCACAATCGTGAAGAAAAGCAAATATGTGCATCTGCCATTGATGGTTATTCTCCTTTGTGCCATTGTTTGGTTTAGAGGCGATGGTTCCGCTATAGGGAACAATCTCTTCCCATTCTTTGTTTGTGCCGGAGTCCTCTCCGCTTTTTACATCGCATCCGTCTTTGTGGAAAAATATAACGTCAGGTCGAAGAAATTGCTTGTGTCGAGTTGTTTCTTTATCTATGCGTTCCATTCGTTGCCTATCTTCCCATATTATGGACATACGATGGGCGTGTCCAAATGGTTGATACATACGATTATCCCTGGACAATCGTTGGCGGAAGAGTGGATTGTCTACTTGGCGAGTCCGTTTTTGGCGGCCGCTATATGTATTCTTGTATTGATGATTCTGAGAAAGATATCTCCTAAATTGGCGCTCCTCTTTTCGGGAAATAAATAGTCCGTCCGGTTTAATCCACCGTCCATTGATGGCTGCCGTTTCCCCTTTTGGAGATATGAAACGATTCATTTTCTATAACATGAAACGATTATTATTATTTTTTTCTTTTTTGACTGTTGCCTTCGGCGTCAACGCTGATGACGGCGGCGCTCGTAATGTTGAAGATT
>CALCUH010000094.1 GCA_937907165.1 uncultured Bacteroidales bacterium
CGTTAGGTGTCGAGGGTATGCCGCTGCTCCGTTTCCGTACGGGCGATGTGGCGCGTTTCCATTACGAGCCTTGTTCCTGCGGCCGTACTACCATGCGTATTAGTCCGATTATCGGTCGTAAGAAACAGATGATAAAATTCAAGGGCACTACGTTGTATCCTGCGTCTGTCTTTGATGTGTTGGATAATGCGGATTATGTGGAGAACTATCTTGTGGAGGTTTCGTCCAACGAGATCGGCATGGACCATCTGACCGCCTACATCGGGGTGAAGAATCCTGACGATAATATGATCAAGGAGTTGAAGGATCATTTCCGCGCTAAATTGCGTGTGGCTCCTGACGTCAAGTTCATGCCTATCGATGAGATAAGAAAGATACAATTCCCGGAGATGAACCGCAAGCCGGTTAAGTTTATTGATAACAGAAAATAATTCGCTTATGGTTGGAAATTTCGATTTTGAGCCTGTCCGCCCTTACAATGATTCTGAAGTGCCGGCTGCCGTTTCCGCTATTACTCGGGATCCGCTTTTCCCGATGGTGGTCAAGTATTGTATGCCTCAGGCTGATGTGAAGGAGGTGATTGATTTCATCTCGAACATCAAAACGGTCAACGAGTTTCAGGTGGGGGTCATGCATCCTGCCGTCAAGGCGGTCGTCACGAAGACGATGACTGGTATTTCTTCCGATGGATTCGATCAAATTGATAATTCCCAACGTCATATTTTTATTGCCAACCACCGCGACATCGTTTTGGATTCGGCGTTGTTGGACTTGATGTTGTACGAGCGGAATATTGATACGTGCCAAATCACCTTCGGCAGTAATCTGATGAAGGGGAATATGGTCATCAATATCGGTAAACTGAACAAGATGTTCCGTATTATCCGTGGCGGCAACATCCGCGACTTCTACAAGAATTCGCTGGAGGTTTCCGCTTATATGCGTTACGTGGTCACCGAGCTCAAGGAGTCTGTGTGGATCGCCCAACGTAACGGTCGTACTAAGGATGGTAACGATAAGACGGAGATGGGTGTCTTGAAGATGTTCTCACTCAGTAGTGATAAAGGATTTGTGGATAATCTCGACGAACTGAGCATCACGCCGGTGGCGGTTTCGTATGAGTATGAGCCTTGCGATTTCCTGAAGACGGCCGAGCTTTATATCTCTAAGTTCCAGAAGTATGTGAAGGGGGAGAACGAGGATCTGAACAGTATCCTTACTGGTATCCAGCAGAAAAAGGGTCATGTCCATATCGCCATGACGAAGCCTATCACGAGGGAAGAGTTGCAAATCTGCGATGAAAAGGAGAAAAATGAGAAGATGGTCGCATTGGCTAACATGATTGACCAGCGTATTTACAGTAGCTATCGTCTCTATGGCACGAATTACATCGCTTATGATATGGTGAATGGCGGTAATGAGTACGCCGACCATTATACAGTACAGGAAAAAGCCGATTTCATCGATTATATGAACGATGGTCTTTCCCATCTTGGCATCGAGGCGGACCATTCCGAATTGGAGCAGATTTTCCTGCGCATCTATGCGAATTCGGTCACAAATTGCGCACGCCTGTAAGCTTATATAGACGTACTATTTGATATTAAAGAGCCTCGAATAAATTCATATCCGAGGCTCTTTAATCAGAAAAATGCAATGTGTGTTGCACCATTGGGGTTATTTCACTACTACTTTCACTGCCTGACCCTTTGCGGCTACCAAATAAACGCCCGCCTTTCTGACGGTGACGCGCGCTTGTTCGTTCGTGTCGGAACCCACCAAAATACCTGAGCAGTCATAAACGTTGACTGTCTCATTCACGTCATTTACGCAGATGGTGGAGCCGTCCACGTAGAGCTGAACCGATTCGCCCCAAACGACTGGGAGGCCGTCGATAGGATTGAAGCGGAAAGTGTATGTGCTTTGAATGCTTTGATTATTGGTATTTTGGAGAACTAGGGTCAATGTTTTCGTCTCCGGATCATATACTTTCTCCACTACTTTCGTCTCATCAGACAATTCGTATACAAATGTTCCCTCATTGTAATCGCATTGAAGTGTGTAATTGTATTTGTTTGAAGAGAAGGTATCCACTTTGATTCCGTCTATGGAGAGCGAAGTCATGTACGATTCGTATGGCTTGAATCGGAAGTGGTATGTATTGCTATCAGTACAGTTCTTGTCTGTTACAGTAACCATTAGCGTATTAGATATGCTATCGTACTTTTGTTTCGCAGACGCTCCGATAGACGCTAAGAATGACACATTGCCGTCATAGTAAGTGTTTGTCAAATCGTATTCGAATTGGTCGGGGGAGAATGTGTCTAGTTTTTCATTATTGATGAAAAGCGAAGTTAGGAATGATTTGAATTGGTAAGACGTATCCTCAGTGGTGTAATAGAAATTACGGTATTCTATCTGGTTCCAACTATTTGTAATAGTATCCAAAATATATTTTATCTCTCTATTTTTCAAGTTCAATTCATTGTAAGATATTTCATACTTGCTCGTTTTAATGAGAGGTTTCCCCGCATTAATGTCATAATAAGATTCTGACTCAATGACTTGTGCCAATCGACCTTCTTTATCATAGCTATTCTCGTATGTATTAAATACTCCCATACTTGATATAACAAGTGTTGTCATATTTCCCATTTCATCATAATCAATTCTATATATTCGGTTTTCTCTAATTGGCTCTCCCCCATACCAAGTGACAGTATCCTCGTAGGACTCCTCACTCGTCTCAATGATCCCATTATCATGGTATGATGTGTATTGGTATCTCGTATAATTGTTATAATGCAATTCAGGAGAGTCTTGGTAGGAGGTTCTATTACCTGCGTTGTCAATATAATAGCGAGAAAATTTATTGCCAACCACACTATCTAAGAAAATGTCCGGTTGGGTATCTACTAATTTATCTATGGAAGGATTCGGATATCTCGGATCCGGATATGTCGGTTCTGTCGGTTCTATTGGTTTTGTCGGCTCTTTATACACATAATTGCTAATAAAGAGTTTTGCGATAGAGTTCTTTGTGGGGAAATAGGAAATCGGTTGCAGACTGTAATAAAATTGGGTAGTTATTGTGTCATTAATGTCGGTTCTATCAAACTGCTTAGTCCTGATATCATATTCTCCTTGGCTGATATTTATATCTTTGCTGTATTCAACTAAACCATACTGATTATATTCAAAGGAATCACATTTTATGTTGTTACCCCATGGACCATGTACCTTTTTTGAATAAGTATTTAATAAGCCCGATTGATCATACGTATAATTAAAGTGACTCCAAATTTTATCGGGGCTCCCATCGGGGTTCATATAATAATCGATAACGGCTTCAGTATGTCGATATTCCTTATCAAATTCTTCAGATACGGAATTTGCTTGTAAACATGATCCCTTTTGGTATCGAGTAATACAGTAATCAGCACTTCTTTTGTATTGCTGCTGTTTAATATCCGATCCATTTAGTCCATAATCAATTAACGCAGAGTCAAAATCAAATTCGTCAATCCCATAGAAAGGTTGCGTTTCTAAAAACGGATAATCGGAAACAAGATAGTTCGACGTATCAGCGGTGCCCCATGCCGAGTCGACCGATTCCCTTGAGAATCTTGTGATGACAAGTCCGCCTTCATCGTCATAGTCGAAATAGGTCCTTCCGATGGGGCTTATTATACTATCGATACGAGGATATAAATTCGAATTCAACGAATCTTCGTTTGCGTTTGATTCTCCGGCAATAGCTGAAACTGAGGATAACGAAAGGAGTGCTCCGATAATCAATTTTGTGATGGCGCTTCGTCCGGAATAGCCATTACTTTTAATACATAATTGTTTCATAAGCGTTCATATTTTGTTGTTTTATATCTCTAATTCACACTGCTAAAAAACTTGGACTAACTTTCGTGAGAAATGTGTCCTATTTTATGTCAATTGATTCTAATAAGTGATAGTATTATAGTTGATTAACCGAACCTAAATATTCTATTCGTTTGAATTTTGTTATGAACGGATATCTTTTGTTCCAAAGCAATCACATTAGAGATAACGGGATTAGTTCCATATATTTTTTTACTAAGGTAAAGAATAAATTTCCCATTCGCAACAATTTATTGGGATTTTTATGTTTGCTATTTTGGAATTCGTTATTGATGTTGTCTGATGTCTTATTGATGTAAGTTTGGACCTTTTGTGTGAAATCTATCTATTTACCGCATAATCAGTGAAAGTTTTTTTGTAATTTTGTGCGAATTTTTGCAGAAATAACGTTTTTTTTAAAACAGAGTTTTATGTCCAACAGTAGTACAATCGTGGGCTCTAAGATTAAAGGAATCAGGGAGTCCAAAAACATCTCCATCGAGGAGATTTCCGAGCGTAGCGGCCTTTCCGCAGACCAAATCCAATCCATCGAGAACGATCAGTATTTGCCTTCTTTGGGGCCATTGATCAAGATCGCGAGAGCGTTGGGTGTACGATTGGGTACTTTCTTGGACGATAACGAAGAATTGGGACCTGTAGTGTGCCGCGCCGAAGAGCGCAACAGCAGCATCAGCTTCTCTAACGGTTCCGCTGATGCGAGAAAACATATGGAGTACCACTCTCTCGCTAAGCAAAAGGCTGGTCGCCACATGGAGCCTTTCATCATCGACATCCAACCTTGCGAGGAGAAGAACTTCAAATCATCCGCTCATGAGGGTGAGGAGTTCATCTATGTGATGAGCGGAGAAATCGAAATCGATTACGGTAAAGAGAAATATCTTTTGAAGGATGGAGATAGTATTTTCTACGATTCCATCGTGGAACATCACGTGCACGGTGTGGCTGGAAAGTCAGCGAAGATACTTGCCGTCGTCTACACTCCATTCTAATTCCTTACGCATATGCAGCAATTATCAGAAAGGACGTTGGGGCAATGGCTTGAGTATTGGGCCGAGAAAACCCCTGACAAAGAGTATATCGTTTATTCGGACCGTGACCTCCGTTTCACGTGGAAGGTTTTTAACGAGCGTGTGGATAACTTGGCGAAAGGTCTTCTCTCCATCGGTGTGAAGAAGGGTAGCAACGTGGGTATCTGGGCGACCAACGTGCCGGATTGGCTTACCTTCCTCTACGCTACAGCGAAGATCGGCGCTGTCTTGGTGACGGTAAACACGAATTATAAGCAGAACGAATTGGAGTATCTCTGCGAGAACTCCGATATGCATACGCTCTGCATCACCAACGGTACTTGGGAGTGCGATTATGTCGACATGACTTACAAGATGCTCCCTGAATTGAAGAATTGTGAACGCGGACATCTTAACAGCCAACGTTTCCCTAATCTGAAAAACGTCGTTTACATCGGTCAGGAGAAGTTCCGCGGTATGTATAATACGGCGGAGTTGTTATTGCTTGGTAAAAACATCGACGACGAACGCCTTTCTGAGGTGAAGAAGAATGTCACTTGCCACGATGTGGTGAACATGCAATATACTTCCGGTACTACCGGTTTCCCCAAGGGCGTCATGTTGACCCACTATAACATCACGAACGATGGTTTCTTCACGGGTGAGAACATGAAGTTCACGCAGAACGATAAGTTGTGTGTCTGTGTGCCTCTTTTCCATTGTTTCGGTGTTGTGCTCGCCACGATGAACTGCTTGACGCACGGATGTACGCAGGTGATGGTGGAGAAGTTCGATCCGTTGGTCGTTTTGGCTTCCGTCCATAAGGAGCGTTGCACGGCTTTGTACGGCGTCCCTACGATGTTTATCGCCGAACTGAATCATGCGATGTTCAGCATGTTCGACATGAGTTCGCTCCGTACTGGAATCATGGCGGGTTCTTTGTGCCCTGTCGAGTTGATGAAGCAGGTGAGCGAGAAGATGTTCATGACCATCACGAGCGTATACGGTTTGACGGAGAGTTCGCCGGGTATGACGCAGACGACCATCGAGGATAGTTTCGAATTGCGTTGCACGACGGTGGGTCGCGACTATCCGTTCGTTGAGGTGAAGGTCATCGATCCTGAGACAGGCGAGGAGTGCCCTGTCGGCGTGCAAGGCGAGATGTGTTGCAGGGGCTTCAACGTCATGAAGGGTTATTACAAAAATCCTCAGGCTACCGCCGAGGTCATCGATAAGAACGGATTCCTCCACTCGGGTGATTTGGGTGTCAAGGACGAGAATGGTTACTACCGTATCACGGGCCGTATCAAGGATATGATCATCCGTGGTGGCGAGAATGTTTATCCGCGTGAAATCGAGGAATTCCTTTACCATATGCCTGGCATCAAGGATGTGCAGGTGGCTGCCGTCCCTTCCAAGAAGTATGGCGAGGAGGTCGGAGCCTTCATCATTTTGCAGGAGGGCGTGAAGATGGAAACGGAAGATGTGCGCGATTTCTGCAAGGGCAAAATCGCGCGTTATAAGATACCTAAATATGTATTCTTTATCGATGAGTTCCCGTTGACGGGTTCCGGTAAGATTCAGAAGTTCAAACTGAAGGAGATGAGCTTGCAGTTATGCGAGAAGATGGGCATAGAGGTAATCTGATTAACTTCCAAAAGGAACTGGATAAAATCATAGAGGCATGCGTCCGTGGGGGATGCGTGCCTTCATTGTTGTTGCATAGTTGCTGTGCGCCTTGCAGCAGCTATACGCTCGAATATCTTTCCCAATTCTTTAAAATCACGGTCTTCTATTATAATCCGAACATCTACCCGGAAGAGGAGTTTTTCAAGCGCGTGGAGGAGCAAAAACGGCTGATAGGCGAATTGCCTGCTAAATATCCTATCTCCTTTATCGAAGGTAACTATGATCCGAAGGAGTTTTACGGGGTGACGAAAGGCTTGGAACATGAGCCGGAAGGGGGTGCCCGTTGTACGGAATGTTTCCGTTTACGTCTTGAAAAAACGGCGATTCTATCGAAGGAAATGGGTTTCGATTTCTTCACGACGACATTGACGATAAGCCCCTTGAAGGATGCTCAAAGATTGAATGCCATAGGTGTGGAGATGGCGGAAAAATATGGGATAAAATTTCTCCCTTCCGACTTCAAGAAGCGCGGAGGGTATCAACGCTCCATCCAACTCTCCAAAGATTATAATCTTTACAGGCAAAATTATTGCGGCTGTCTATTTTCTCAGCGACAGGATTAATACCTAACAAAAAATTAAAATTCTATCTAAATCCCTTTTTTTTGCGATGGAAAGGGATTGATTGATATTATCGGAACATTATGATTTTCTCTCATGCTTTTTTTTTGCATCTTTTTGAAACATATTTCAATGCAGAATAATTCTATTATCTTTAAATTTGTTATATGGTTATTAATTAATGAGCAGGTTTTCATTAGTTATTAAACAGGTATGACTTTTGGAGGATGAAGGATCAACCTGAACCTTTTATCCATTTGTCTGGGACGTATGCGTTGATGATGGTGTGGGGGTACAGACAGCGGTGTTTCGGGCAATGATACGGATTTGTTGGAATATAAGTAATTTTATGTATATGCATGTGTATGACGGAGCTGTCAAAAGTGGCGTTACGATGTGACGTCTACTCGTTGCAAGTAATGTACACTTTTGTATGCTGCTCGTCGGAAATTTTCTTTAGATAGGATTTAAGTGTTGTTTGTTGGCGGGGAAGATGTGGTTCCGATAGATATTTTCTAAACAAGAGTTTTCCTTTATTTTCTTTATTTTCAATAGTTTCATTACTTTTGTGTTATCACTTTAGGGGATTTCTATAAATTTCTTTGTAGCGATTTTGAAAGTTTTGTCAGACAGATTGATGATTTGAACGAAGGAGCAGTGCGGGCACTGTGACTGAGTGAAAATCAGCAAGATGGCGACAAAAGTTCAAAAGCGCACAAAAGATTAAAGAATAACCTATATAAAAAAATATTTAATAATCGGGGAATTTATAGAAGTCCCCTTTATAGAGAGTTTGTATACAAGAAATGCCCGGACAGATGTTCGGGCATTTCTTGTATCATAGCAACGCTTACGGTTTCGAGAGCCATAGGCACTGCTTTATATTTCCCACATCAGTATAAGAAAATCTCATATCCATCTAAACAATCGCGCACCATGCAGCATGACGAAAATGTTGTGCCATAAGTCGATTGGAATGAACTGATAGTCATCGAGTCTATCTTTATACTTTCAACACCTTCCATGACATGATCGGGCGATTCGTTCGGAACCGATGTCTCAGAGTAGTAAACGTTCGGATAGATATACGGTTTGGGAATGTAGAAGAAAAATGATTCGACTGAAGTACAATCCTTCTTCGGTATCATCTCAACACTTACGTTGCATGATACTGGCAAGTTGGCATAACTGAAAGTTCTTATGTAACAATTATTGTTGTTTGATGCCGCTTTCGTTGCAGCAAGAGTAATCTCAATATCTACATAATTCCAATCATCCACAACTATTCCCCCTAAGGTTCCTTGAATCGTATCGTCATGCACAGCTCCTTGGTTATCAAAATAACGAACGACATAATCGAAATACTTCAAACTCGATGGATGGATTGGAACAACCACAGTCATGTCGACTTGCTTAATTGAGTTAAGAGTTAGACCAGAATCCTCACTCAAGGCATTGTTGACATCTTCTTCATCGTCCTTTTCGCAACTGCAAAAGGCAAATGCCATAGCCAAAATGCAAAAAAAAGAAACATGTTTCATGGCAAAAATTTTTAAGTTTTAAAGGGTTCTATAAATTGATTCTTTCCACCCATTGAAACCCGTTAAATGGGTGATATATGAAGGTCGCTTTTTATTACCGACCAATAAAGTTATAAAAACAAATCGGAAGTTCAGCATTTCAGCACATGTATTTCACTTTTATTTTTGTTTGCTTACCCCAAAGTAGTCAAAAGAGAAGTGCTTCCATTCGTTGTGAAAAACCAATTTAGAAACGAAAATTACGGAACATCCGAAAGATTCGATGGACGACCTGAAAACGTCGCCAAATTTAATTAATAATAACGCTTGACACAGTTCAGTTTACATAACTTTATTCGCACTACATCTGTTCCAAATACTTGAGTAGATCTTGGACAGATATGGCATTGTCTAATTTTACATTTTCGAATGCCATAAAATAGTGATAATGATCTCCCGATTTGTTCGCCCAATACCTACCTATCTCTAATTTGTCGCGACTGTCGGAGTTGTCTCTGTCGTCTCCTTTTGTTTCAATCAAGACTATCTTTCCACTTTTTAAATAAACGATAAAATCCGGATAGTGGTTGATATATCCGTTTAAGCAAAAACCTTTGCCTCTCTCCGGATTACGATGCCAGAATACTACATTGTCCAAATTAGCGACCTGCGAAATGACCCGATATTCAAAGTCATTCATATCTCCTTCGTCGGTATAGAGTCCTTTACTTATCCCAATAACGGTCTTATTTAACGTAACAGGTTCAGGAAATAGATATTGAGGATTACATTTTATCTGTCCTATGTCCATCATCTCTTTGAATTTCTTTTTTTGATGCTCTAAAATGAGTGACGTTATCTTGTTTTTAAAGGCTTTGACAGCTAATAAGTCATTGTCGAAAAGTTCAACTAGTTTTTCATCATCCAAATTATCCAACACTTTTGTGACATAATTGGTGATATGGGGTTCATGTATTTCATCAAAATTTAACTGCTTCGCAACCTTTCCCGCTAATTGTTTCCTTTTAGAATCAATCCCATACCCAACGAACATCTCTCTTAACGCAGTGATTTGTTCGTTATTCATTGAATATTGTTTGGGCACATACTCTCCTTTCTCTCTCTGCTCAAGATCGATTTGCACCGCTTCTTGTTCTGTCCTGGTAAAATCAATATTGCAATCCGCATTCTCTAATACAAATCCTTCTGTTAGCATTGCCTTGGTCACATTGACAAATTCACCTTTAGGCGCAAAAATGGAATTCGTGTTCACCATTTTCTGAAATGTTGGCAAACAGATTTTCTTTGCTATTTCCGCGAAATCTTTTTTTATATTATATGTTTTCACTTTCTCTTTTATATCCGTTGGTATATCATTGTTACTCTCACCTTCGTTTGCCTTCTCGTAGTCTTCATTTTGCTGTTGTGCTTTTTCCAACATTTCTTCTATATGTTGGTCAGATTCTGTCGTATGGGTGGTGGCTTCTTTGATTAACTCCGAATCAATGTTAATTCCTTGTGTCTCCTCTTCTTTTTCCACTATTGGCGGAGTTTGATCAAAGATGGATGTAAGTTGGAAGGGTTCGTCCGACTTTGTTGGTGTGATGTTATTTTCCGCCAAACGATAGTCTTTTTTACTAAATCCGGCTTTATTTAAACTATTGATGACCCCCTCTATCGTTTCCCTGAAATTGGAGGATGATGTAAATACATACGAGTAATTTAAAAACTCATTTGAATGGTGGGTTGTGTATGGTGATCTAAGAATACGGCCTAAAATCTGCTCTACGTCTATCTTAGAATTTTTGTTTGCCAATGAAGCGAGTATATAGGCGAACGGACAGTCCCAACCCTCTTTCAGCGCATTGATTGTGATGATATATCTGATTTCACAATCCTTATCCATCAAATCTACGTTTTTCAATTCGTTTTTTTCTGCAGTCTTTATTGCGATATGTGTTGCTGGAATACCTGCTTTGACAAGACTTTCCTTCACCTTGTCGAACGTTATGGTATCCTTATCGTTCTTGGGTTGGGCTTGAAAAAGGACAATCGGACGAATGTAGGCTCCTCCATTTTTCTCCATATCGACCGCTTTTTTCTCCAGATTGCGCTGCATCTGAATAGCGTCGATGATAACTTCTTCCGTATTATTCCTATTGTACAGTATGACAGGCAGTTTCACCATATTCGCCTTTTTCAGTTTCATGGCATCCACGAAACTGATTATGTTGCTTTTCTTACGTGGCGTCGCGGTTAAATCAAGGATAAAACGGGGGTTGATATTATTTAGCATATCCACACGCAAATCAGCCTCGAAATTATGGCTCTCGTCGATGATTACGACTGGATTGAGATGTGCGATTGCTTGTATAAGGGACGTTTCGTCTGCACCATCTATTTTATTCCCTTCGCCAAAGGCTTGGGAATACTCTGCAAGACTGGAATTTTCACGATAGACACGACGTCCGTCTTTATTGTTTGCGGCAAACGACTGAACGCTTAATACGAAAATCGTAAGTTGGTCTTGTATTTGGCTCGGTTTGATTCCCTGTCCATTGAGCGCAGACTCTTTGTCCACCACTTGCACGGCATGGTTGAACAGCGTGTCTATTTTCTGCCGGTACGGATGTTGAGGATTATTTAAGTTCTTGTAGGTTTGTATCAATATCGGGTCGCTTGGCACAAACCAAACCACGACACGAGGCGCATTGGCTGGCATATGGTCGAAGATCGTACGTAAAGCATTACAAGCGATAAACGTTTTTCCTCCAGCCGTTGGCACCTTGAACATAATGCGTGGCACCCCCTTTATCGTATTGTCGTAAGGGTGCAAAACATCGCTACCAAGGTCGTAAACATCGATTCCTTTATTCTGCCAATAGTTGCGGTATGCATCACTAAGATTGTTATCTTTTTGTAGCTGCTCCATGAACGACGCGAGGTCATTGAGCACTTCTTGCTGATATGATTTAAGTTCCATACTCTTTCCGATTAGAATTTACGAATGTCGCGAGGTATTTTTTTGAAAATGATATTCTTCGCCAGCAAATCTTCCTTGTCGATGAGGCACTGATCCGCATAGATGATATATTGTTCCGCCTTTTCTTCCACGATGTTTAGTGTATCGTAAGAGAGGGTTGTGATGTTATCTTTCTCGTAGTAGAAATAATATCCTGCGCCATTATGATTGCCTAAGAAATAAGAATTGCCACTGCCCTCATATTTAGTGTGCGTCTCAGTGTACCAAATGTATTCCTTGATTTTTTCAATGGGTTGATTCTCGTTGATATAATCTCCGTCCATAATAGGCTCTCCGAGTTCGTAATAAGAGAAATCTCCGCCTGTTCCTTCCACAGCATTTTTGCCCTCACCATAACCGTTTATGACACGCTTCACTCTCTCCGCAGTGATAGTCTCCGCATAATCCTCCATCTCCACCAAGATGAATTTTCTATTGCCTCCGTCCTGCTTATTCAAGTTTAGGACAGCGTGGGCTGTAGTACCACTACCGGCGAAGGAATCGAGGATAATGGAGGATTTGTCGCATACTTGAATGCATCTTTCTATCAATTCAACAGGTTTGGGATTATTAAAGACTCCTGTAGATTCAAATATTTTGGAAATCATTTTAGTCGCTTCCGTATTTTCTGGCAAATCATTCCAAAGTGTATCGACTCTTTTCCCAGTATTATTTCTTTCATTCCAATAATCCTTTACTCGCAATGTATTTCCTGTAAGAACTAATCGATTGTCATTTTCCAATGCCTTAACTTTTGAAAATATCATTCGCCATCCTTTAGGTGGACACTTCCATAATTTTCCTGAATTATCAACATAATCATATGTAGTTTCAGGACCTGGAGATGCGGGTTTTTGTAAACTTACTGTTTGATATAGTCCTCTACCATCATTATCATCTTTATTATAAAGTTTACGAGACGATTCCGCTAATGGTTTATATATGGATTTTAAAATACAATTATACGATTTTCTATACAAGAGAATATATTCAGTATTTACAGTAAATTTTTCAACCTCAGTTTTTCCACTTGAATTACGTTTCCAAACAAATGAATTAATAAAATTCCCCGCTCCAAAAATCTCATCACAAAGTAGTTTCAAATTTGCCTGCTCATTATCATCAATAGAAATGAAGATAGCACCGTCGTCAGCAAGAAGCTGATGAAGGAGAGTAAGGCGAGGATACATCATGCAGAGCCATTTGTCGTGGCGGCTAAGGTCTTCTGCCTCCTTGCCAACCACCTGGCCCAGCCATTTCTGTATGCGTGGGGAATTCACATTGTCGTTGTAGACCCAGTTTTCGTTACCCGTGTTGTAGGGAGGATCGATGTAGATACATTTGATGCGACCTTCATATTCGGGCAACAAGGCCTTTAATGCCTCCAGATTGTCACCGTGAATGATTTTGTTGTCTGACAAATTATCGCCAAACGTATATTGTTTGTCTAAGGTACGGTAAGGCACATCGTGATGGTGATTCACCACCGCTTCCTTACCTATCCAGTTGAGTGTGGGCATAGGCGCTGTTTTTAGGTGCGTTTGCATTTCCCTAAAAACACTCGATCCAGCCAAGCACAAAAAAGAACGTGGACAAATCCTCATCCACATTCCGGGTGCTTGGCCAGACCCTCAATAACAGACAAGGAATGCCCACGTCATACGACGCAGACATTCGCATCTATCTTCTGTTATTGATTTCCTATGCGGCCAAGCTTTGGAATGATTTCAGAATAGCAGCAAACGCTATGATTAATAATATGTTAGTTTAAATTTATTTCTGGTTCGTAAAACTTATTTTTCCAATTTTAGTCTTTCTCTTTCGATTTCGAGTTTCATCTCTTCCTCGGAAGGCAAAGTTAGTTTATATTTTGATGCAAATAGTTGTTTCGCATCATTCAATACCGAATATTTTACAATTTCCACGTTCTTTTCCGAACATAAGATCAATCCAATTGTGGGATTATCATCGGGCAACTTGGTTAATTCATCAAACATACGTATATAGCTATCCATTGTCCGACATCACCATGCGTCAGTTTTCCCAATTTTAAGTCAATCAATACATACGATAATGACACTAACTCAATTCGTGACGCAGTGTGTCACAAATTTGAAAAGACTGATAATATTCTTTTGCTATCGCAATAGCACGTCGCAACTTTTCTGCAAGTAGTTGCTTGTCAGGAAGCGACGTGTCGTATTGAGCCACCTAAATTGGAATCGTCCTTATTTACTAGCGATGAATTTCGTCAAATCCGCCATCTTGATTTTCCCCTCGTAGATGGCCTTTCCCGTGATGACGGCGGGAACGCACGCCTCCTGCAACGCCTCGATATCCGCCATAGAGCTCACTCCCCCACTTGCGATCAGGTACAAATCAGGAAACTCAGCCAAGATCTTCTTGTAGAGATCCGTGGAAGGACCTTGTAGCATACCATCCTTGCTGATGTCGGTGCAAATCACCTTGTTCACGCCCCTCTTCTTGAAGTTATCGATAAAAGGCAACAAATCAGCGTCAGTCGTCTCAATCCAGCCACCGACCGCAATCTTCTCGTTCTTCACGTCAGCACCCAAGATGATGCGCTCCGAACCGAACTTATCAATCCAAGAAGTGAAGACGTCCGGCTTCTTCACCGCGATGCTACCGCCTGTGATCATCTTCGCGCCGCTCTCGAAAGCGATGCGAAGGTCCTCGTCGCTCTTCAGTCCGCCGCCGAAATCGATGGTCAGACCCGTGTGGGAAGCGATCTTCTCCAGCACTTTATAATTGACGATGTGCTGCGCCTTAGCACCGTCCAAATCCACCAAATGCAAGCGTTTCACACCCGCATCCTCAAACATCTTCGCAACCTCCAAAGGGTTTTCGTTGTAAACCTTCTTCTGGTCATAATCACCTTGCGAGAGACGCACACACTTCGCGTCGATAATATCTATAGCCGGAATAATCTCTATCATAATATCACTTATCATTAACAAATTCGACAATCAACTTCTCATCAAACCTAGAATTAGACAATTTCCCTTTCACCTCGCCGTCCTCCAGCAAAAGGATCAACGGCACGGAACCACCGCTGACGCCCAGCATAAGCGGACCCTTCACCACCTCGTAAGGCATCTCTTCAATCTCCGTCTCGGAAAGGAATTTACGCAGACTCGGCTCATTCCCCCAAACATACCACTGCACCCTATCCTTCGGGAAAGGATGTTGTCTGAGCACGATGTCCAACTTACGCATGGCCGACTTGCAGTGCTTGCAGTAGGTGCTGAAAAAGGCGACGACCCGCTTCCCATCCCCCTTGACAGCCGGATGTTGCTTGGAGAAAAGCTCGAACTTCTCTTGGTCGAAAGGAATTTCCTTCTCCTTTCCGAAACCATACGGAGCTTTCAGGACGAAGGCGAATACGACGGAAGCCACGATTAAGGAAGGAAGAATGTAATTCTTCAGATTCGTGAACCAATCATCACCATTCCACGCAAAATAGAGAAGAATTCCCAAGAGGAGGTTCTTCAACAAAGATTGCCACGGATTTAGGTCAAACGTCTCCCCGAAACAGTGGCAAGTACCATTGTTACCCTCAATAATCAAA
>CALCUH010000095.1 GCA_937907165.1 uncultured Bacteroidales bacterium
AATACTGAATATTTAGTATTCACAGTTACTGAAGAAGGAAAAAACACAGGTAAATTGCCTGTAATAAAGCAATTTAAAACCGGAGATGCTGGTACTATTGTTCCGGGTCCTATATTACAAGCTGACGTTAATTGATTTAATATATAACTGTTGTTGAATGGGCATTCGTGAGAATGCCCTTTCTTTTTGTATCTTATTTGCTTCTTTAATAGCATAGCCTTTTCTATTTTTCAAGTTCCATTTCTGTAATTCATTTTATTTAATCGGATAATTTTAATTCTATATTTTTGTGTAAATTTTTTTATGATTAAACGATGGTGCGTTTCTATGTCTTTGACTTCTTATTTTGTCTTGACATAGTTTAATTTACTTTCTCGACTAAAATAATCGAAAGCATAAGACATAAAATCCTTTTTTTTTGTAATTTTGCCTCGATGAGTTGCCAAAGTTGGCATTGAGTGATTTTCGACCTTCCCTCTCTATGGAGGAAAAATTATTGTTAAACTAAAATCCCTTATCTTGTAAGTAATTTTATGGTATAAGATTTTATGGTATAAGATTTTATGTCCCATGCTAAATATAATTAGAACTATATGAATTGTAGGCACTTTATTTTCATTCCTTTTTCAGGAGTAAAGTATATTTTATTGTTTTTCCTCTTCGTTACGACAAAAGCCAACGCTTCAATTTATATTAACGAGTTGATGACCAAGAATGTATCATTTGAAATGTATCATTTAAATAATGTTTATGGATTCTCGGGATGGGCAGAATTATACAATGATGGTACCGACAGTGTAGACGTGAGGGGGTATCAATTTTCAGATCATGAAGGAAACACTTGGAGAAATGACGCTTCTATAATTATCCCTCCAGATAGTTTTTGTGTATTTTGGTTCAGTGAAAAGAATGAAAAAAAACACACAAGTTTCAAGTTAGATCCAGAAGGAGGCACCTTGATACTTAAAAATTCCAATGGAGAAACAGTTGATATGTGTCGATATCCGGAAGGAATAAGAAATTTATCTTATGGAAATATAAACGATGGCATAGAAAAAAACTTTTTTACTATACCGACATTAGGAAAAACTAACGTTGGTTCAAATGTTTTATTAGAATCGCCATCAGAACCTACTTTTAGCGTCGACGGAGGCTTTTACTCAGAGCCATTTAAACTTGAGATAACGTCTGAAGATTCGTGTGATATATATTACACTATAGATGGTTCTGAACCAACTATATTAGATTCTTTATATAAAAAGCCAATTGAATTAAATAAGAATACTGTTGTTCGAGCTATTTCTGTGAAAAAAAGGGAAATAATTATAGATACGACGAAATGTGATACTTATCTAGTAAAAAGTTTACCAGTTTCGTCTACTTATTTTATTGATGAAAGAGATATTAAAATACCAGTAGTCTCATTGAGCATAGATGACACCTATTTATATGATGATGAATACGGTATTTATGTTGTTGGAAATGGACGTTACGCTCCAGGATATTCTGGTTGGACTTGGCTTTCGAATGCTAATTATTGGGGAGATGAAAAACGTCCATTAAATATTGAATATTTTGACACATCAAAAGTGCGACAAATCAATCAAGAAGTTGGTGTTAGCATATATGGCGGGTATAGTAGAAGTTATGACAAAAAATCATTAGAACTGAATCCTTCCAAGATATATGGAGATAATCAGTTTAGGTATCCAATATTTGAATCAAAACAAAATTTAAAATTAAAAAGTATTTTGTTGCGAAGTTCAGGACAGGATTATTATCATTCATACATGAGAGATGCATTCATTCATACTTTGGTAGCGGATTGTATGGACTTGGATGTTGAAGCCTATACACCATGTTCTGTTTTTTTGAATGGTAATTATTGGGGACTGATGAATTTGAGAGAGAGACATAATGATGACTATATTTATTCAAATTATGGATTTGATGATGAAGTGAAACACAGTTTGGACGAAAGCTCTAAATATCAAAGGCTTAAAAAATATAATTTAAATAGTGATGCTGCAAATGCGTTGATAGATTCGTTGTTTGATATTAGTGAATTTATGAACTTTACGCTGACTCAGATTTACTGTGCAAATACAGATTGGGGAAGCAATAATATAACATTTTGGTCGCGTCCGGATGACGAATATTGGAGGGTGATTTTATATGATACTGATGAAGGATTTTCAAATTTTGGTGACAAAAATAACCTAGATGTTATCTCTTATGCTTATAAAAATTCTGTGATAAACTATCTTCTTGGAAATGATAGAGTGAAAAACTCCTTATTATCTAAGGCCATTGTTCATCTATCTACATCTTTTGCTCCAGAGAGGGTTGAGCATATTTTGGATAGTTTATCGTCGCGAATAAAAAATGAAGCTTTATATTATCAAAATTATAGAGCTAAATTACAATTGTCATATTCTGATTGGGAAAAAGAAATTAAAAAGATGCATATATTTGCCCAAGAGAGACCTTCAAATGTATTTGCTCATTTTAAGAACTATTACTCGTTAGGGGATACTTCTTCGATTCGTATTTATACGGAAGAAGATGGTGCGATTTTTTATTTTAATGGAGAAAGAATCAATACAAATGATTTTTATAGTAAATGTTTTAAGGATTTTGCGTTTGGCCTAAAGTGTTGTCCACCTGATGGCTATGTTTTTGATCATTGGGAGATAAGTACTACAGATTCTGTTTATTCTGTAAATGAGGAGTATTTGCAAACTGTTTTTTCAGGGTCAACCGACTTTAGGGCAATTCTAAAACAAGATACTACGTATTCGCCAGAAATACCAAATTTGTATTTGAATGAGATTTGTATCACAAATAAAATGTATGTTGATGAATATAGAGAGTCTAACGACTGGATAGAGATTTATAACGCGGGTTCTACTCCTGTTGATTTAGCCGGAATGTATTTGTCCGACAAAAAGAACAAGTTGAAAAAATCATTAATACCTTATGGTGATCCTCAAAAAACGACGGTAATGCCAAAAGAGTATATTGTTTTTTGGGCGGATGAGACACCGGAACAAGGAATTAATCATCTTGGATTTTCTTTATCTGCGTCAAAGAATCAAACAGTTTCGTTGTCAATGGTTGTCTCTGATTCTATAGTAGTTATAGACTCAATAACTTATGATTTGCATGAAAAAGGTGAAACATTTGCTCGTTTCTCATACGACAAGCATGATTCATGGGTAAAAACTAAATGGCCAACGTTTGCATCACAAAATCGTCTATTGGGATATGACTATTCCCAAACAATAGAGACGGACACTTTGGTAACATTGGGTGAAGAATTAGTTAAATCAAATACAAAATTTCAAGTATATCCAAATCCGACTTCAGATGTGATTCATGTCGATTGCCTCTGGGATAATGTATCATACATAGTTTATGGAAATGGCAGTGTCTATTTAGAAGGTGTCTTATATGATGGGAGGTTGAGTCTTAGACACCTGTCGAAAGGATTGTATGTTTTATTTTTGATGAATAACGATACTGGTGAATACGAGTACAAAAAAATCATAAAACGGTAGTTTATAATACTCTTCTATGCATTCGACTCGACCACAATAGATTTGTGCCTTAACATGTTTCCATGGACAAGGTTCCATAAACATAAGGTGGCATCAAAGTGTATAGGTTCTGCGACGTTGAAACACAAGTGCCAACCTTCATCCTATCGGAGAGAATCCGAATGGTCCGATATGGGGATGAAGGTGACCGAAGAGATTTTGTTTGCCTCACAAATGCTAAGCAAATATCATCTCTTCAAGTAGACTGGCTATAAAAAAACTCTTATTTTTCAATTTATGTACTAACAATGATAGCAGAGGAATGGATGTTATAATACTCCTGAATGTAATTTTCTATAGACAAGGTTTGTCTTTATCTGACTGAAGATATAAAACGCTTTTTCGAATCTATAAAGTAAGATTCATACTACTTCGATATTTGGTAATTTATCATGTATGTTGCTTATAAAAATGCGAAACGCACCCTTCTGAGTTTAGAAGCAGGATGCGTAAGCAATTTAATAACCTTAAAATGAAGAATTTCTTTATTGCATCAGAATCTATTAGAACATTTTCTAATCAATGCAATGAGAACCATGTTAAAACAAACCATCTCTTTATTTTTTTTATGTTTAACTAACTCTTATTTTGATGTTGCAAAAATATGTTATAAAACATAACTATGCAATAGTTAGCGATGTGTTTAACATAAATTAACCTTTGATGGCTGAATGAATGTTTTGTTTGTTTAATTAGTTGATATTTAGATAGTTTCGAGTTCGGGTGTCTTGGCTATTTTTCAAAACTAACTAATAATAGTCGCCACGAAGGATCTTGCGCCACCCAAACGTCTAAATTCGTGGAGATAAATGCCCTGCCATGTTCCTAAATTCAATCGTCCGTTGGTGATCGGAATAGACAAACTGATGCCTACGATGGATGATTTCGCATGGGCGGGCATATCATCGCTCCCCTCTAGCGTATGGTTGTAATAGGGCTCTCCTTCTTTCACCAATCGGTCGTATATCTTTTCCATGTCGGTTCTCACGTCCGGGTCGGCGTTTTCGTTAATGGAGATGGCGCAACTGGTGTGCTTGACAAACAGGTTTAGCAATCCTGCTTGGGGTAATTTTGGTAATTTGCCTAATATTTCATTTGTTATCAAATGGATGCCTTGTGATTTGGGCGATAACGAAAATTCAAATTGTTCTACCATGTTCCTCTTTTTTTGTTTAGACAAATTTACTTATTCTTCATCTACACCCCAAATTATGTGTTATTTATATCATCCCATTGTTCTATTAGTTTTTTTGCCTTCGTTTTTGTAAATTCGCTTAGAAAATAGTTGAAATATGAAATTGATTGTGACATCTGACATACACGGTCACTTACCGAATATATCGTCTTGCGACTTGTTTATCATCGGTGGCGACATTTTCCCGAAAGAGACGGACCGAGACATAGAAGCGCAAGCTAATTGGTATCATGATGTTTTCGCTCCTTGGATCGACTCGCTTCCCTGCAAATATGTGGTGATGACTGCGGGTAATCATGATTATTATTTGGAGAAACTATACCAAGAGAAACATTTGAATATGTTATCCTCCTCTAAACTGAAAATCCTTTGCAACAATATGATAACCTTGGAGGGATTGCGTATTTATGGGACGCCCAACTCTCTGCCGCTGAAGAAGAACTTCGCTTTTTGTCAGGATTCCGCAGAGATTAGAGAGACCTTTGGGAAGATCCCTTCCTCTTTGGATATCCTTATCGCTCATGCGGCGCCTTATGATATCGGACGATTGGCTGGTGTGGAGGATGGTTTGGATGTGGGATCTCCTGAATTGTCTGACGTGTTGAAGAAAAGGAAGATACGTTTCGTATTTTGCGGACACATTCATAATGGCAACCACAAAAGGGTAAAGTGGAATGGTATGACGCTTTATAATGTCAGCCGTTGCAATAATCTAAAGGAGGTCTCCTACCCTCTTCTTTCGTTGGAAATTCCTTTCGGACGAGCGGTACAACCCCAATAATATATTCATATCAAATAATAATTATATGGCAAAACAAGTAGTAGCGATAACAGGAGCCGCCGGCAATTTGGGCGGTTTGCTTGCGGAAGGACTCCTTAGCGAAGAGGTCGATTTGCATCTTTTGTGGCATAAGAAACCCTTGTCCGAAGTGTTTCTACATGATGCCAAAGTAAAACCGTTCCAGGTAGATTTGGGTGATGCGGATTCCTTGAGGGTATCGCTGACGGGTGTTGATACTATAGTTCATTTCGCCGGAATTTTGTTTAAGGGAAATCCAGAGAAGTTTCTTCCCACCACCAATACATCCTATTTTTCTAATTTACTCCGTGTGGCAAAGCAGACGGGTGTGAAAAAGGTCATTCTGATTAGTTTTCCTCATGTTGAGGGCGAGACTACGCCTGAACATCCCGCTACGGGAAGGTTGGATGGCACGCCTAATTCCGTCCATGCGCAAACCCGATTGGAGGAAGAAAAACTTTTATTGGCGGAAGATGCTTTCGAAAAGGTGGTTTTGCGTTGCGGAATGGTCTACGGTAAAGGTGTTTTGATGATAGACGCTGCCCATTGGTTCTCGCGCCATTGGTTGTTAGGTATATGGAAAGAACCTAATTGTATACACTTGATTTCCAAGGATGATTATGTCGCCGCTACCAAGGCTGCGATTTTTTCGCCAACAGCGTCGGGTATCTACCACATCGGTGATGATGGTGTGCAGACGCTCAAGGAGTTCTTGGACGAAGCGACGAAAGAATGGGGAACACGTCGCCCATGGGTGATGCCTCTTTGGATGATCCGTACCGCCGCTTGGGTTTTCGAAACCGTTTCCAAGCTGACAGGCTGCCGTGCGCCTTTGACGCAGGATTTCATCACCATCGGAAGAGTATCCTATTATGGAGATACGTCGCGTATGAAAAGTGAACTCCTTCCTATGCTGAAATATCCTACTTTTCGAGAAGGAATACATACTTTGTAAATCGCTGAAAATGAATTGTTTTGAAACTGTATGTATGAAAAGTTCTATGGGATTTGTCTTGAATAGTGATAATATAAAGGTCCGTCTATCGCAATTTTTGCTTAAATTCGCGGATTTCGATGTATAAAATATGAAGATTATTATCGCAGGAGCGGGTGAAGTTGGCACGCATTTGGCCAAGATGTTGTCGAGGGAGAATCATGACATTATCCTTCTCGACGACAATGAGGAGAAATTGCAGAAAATGGAGGCTAATTATGATTTGATGACGGTGACGGGATGTACGACGTCTATCAGTGACTTGCAGGAAGCGAATGTCTCTGCCGCTGATTTGTTCATCGGTGTAACGCCTTACGAGAGCCAAAACATCACCTCATGCATATTAGCGCATAATATGGGTGCGAAGAAGACCGTCGCCCGTATCAACAACTATGAATACCTAACGCCTGAGAACCAGAACCGTTTTAAGGAGTTGGGTATTGATTCCCTGATTTACCCGGAAGTGTTGGCCGCTCGTGAAATTGTCAATTCCCTTCGTATGAATTGGGTGAGGCAGTGGATGGAGTTCAGCGACGGCGAATTGACCTTGATTGGTATGAAAGTCCGTAGCAACGCTCCTATCATCAACCAGCAGCTGAAGGATTTGAAGCATAGTGAATCATATCGTATCGTTGCGATTCGTCGTGACCTCGCCACCATCATCCCGAAAGGAGATGATGAAATTAAGGCGAACGATATAGTTTATTTCATTACCACCCGTAACTCTATCGCTGATGTTCGCGAACAGGCTGGTAAGGAGGTGATCCAAGTGCGCGATTTGATGATTATGGGCGGTGGAAACATTACGGAGAACACGGTTCAGAGTCTTCCGCACGACATTAACGTGAAGGTTTTGGAGAAGGATAAGAGCAAGATTTTGAAACTTGCCGATAAGATGGATAATGCCTTGGTAATTTTGGGCGACGCCACGAATCTGGAACTTTTGCGTGAGGAGGGAATCGAAAACGTGGATGCTTTCGTTGCGTTGACTGATAATTCGGAAGCTAATATTTTGGCTTGTATCTCAGCCAAAAGGTTCGGTTTGAGGAAGACCATTTCCGAAGTGGAGAACATCGACTACATTCCTTTGGCCGAAAATTTGGATATCGGTACGGTCATCAATAAAAAATTGATCGCTGCAAGTTACATCTACCAATATACGTTGGATGCGGATGTGCGCAATGTGAAGGGGTTGACTCATGTGGACGCCCAAGTGGTGGAACTGACGCCTAAGGAGAACGCTTACATCACTAAGACGGAGATTAAGAACTTGAAATTGCCGCGTGATATTTTTATCGGTGGCGTCATCCGTCATGGGAAAGGTTTCATCGCTAATGGTAACACTCAGATCCAACATGGCGACGACGTCATCGTCTTCTGTCTTTCTACCAGCATCCAGAATTTGGATAAATTATTTAATTGATGGTTATGAGAGGAAAAATATTGTTCATATTGACGGTCATCACGACCTCTCTTTTTTCTTCGTGCGACTCATCTGTGTCTAATAATGCGCAGGTAGTTCCTCAGGATTCCACCTTTACCGACTCGTTGGCTTTACCTCCCGTCGTGAAAGATGATTCTTTGTTTGGCGTGAAGTTCGATTCCACGTTACAGACGCACATCATGGAGGTATTCCCGAAGAATAAGACATTGAGCGATATTTTGACCCATTATGGTATAAGCAATGCGACCGTGAACCAATTGGCTTGTCGCTCCAAGGAAATTTTTGACGTTAGGAAATTCCGTCAAGGCAATCGTTTCCATGTATTGCAGACCAAAGATTCTTTGCCTATCACGACCCATTTCATCTACGAAGTGAACCAAGCTGATTATGTGGTTTACGCTTTTCTCGAGGATTCTGTCGCTGTTTCGATGGGACACAAAGATTTGCAGCGCAAGGAACGTTTGGTGACGGGCACGATTGAGACCTCCTTGTGGAATGCGGTGGTCGGTCAGGGCATACCTTTCGCACTCGCGCTCGAATTGTCCAATATCTATGCTTGGAACATAGACTTTTTCGGATTGCAGAAGGGCGATCAGTTTACGGTGAAGTATGATGAGATTTGGTGTGACTCTACGTTTGTTAGGGTAGATACGATTTATGCGGCCCGTTTCCGTCATTGCGGTGCGGATTTTTACGCCTTCCCATTCACT
>CALCUH010000096.1 GCA_937907165.1 uncultured Bacteroidales bacterium
TCTCTACTTGGCTTAACTTTAAATACTTCCATATAATCTTCATCAAATCTTTTTAATTCTTGTTTAACACGAGCTTTTTCATTTGTTAATTCTACATTATTTTCCATAGTACTCTCCTTAAAATTTCTAATATAAATTATTTATCAAGTTAATCTTTTTTAATTTACCATAATAATAATATCCATCATCATCCACACGACAATCATCAGCAGTGACCGCATTTACTTCTCTAATATAGACTCTATTATCAACACCTGGTAAATATCCAGTTCCCTTAGACGCCCATGTTTCCAATTTACCGACAACACCACATTTAGCGGAATTTTTCCCATCAAGTAAATAGAAATCACCTCCATAAGTTTCACCACCATTTACATTTACATCGTAAACGATAGCCTCTTTGTCGATTAAACCATCTGAAATGGCGTAGATTTTATAATCACCGTCATTTAGATAATTGAATCTGTATGTTCCATTGTAAGAAGTGTTTGTTTTATCGTCACAACCATATTCATGGTTACCATATACGATATAAACATTTTCATCACATCCTACAACTGTATCTTTCCCAAAATAGAAAAGACAATTCATATTAATCGAATAGTGGTTTCTCAACTGATTAAGAGAATCTATCGATTGTGAACTCAACTCCTTCTTACCATATAACTTAGACAATACCTTATTGTTTTCGCTTAATATGGTGTTCAAAACAATTTGCTTATCAGAATTACTATCCGTGAGAGAGGATATTTTATAAATATCGCCTTCATCGATGATTTTATATACTTTGCCGACGATGCTTCCTTCACCACCTTCACCTTCCTCCTTTTCACAAGAAGTAAAAAAAGAGGCGAACATCAATGCATTAGCGACTATAAATAAAACTTTTTTCATCCCACTTTAAATAATTGCCTCAAAAGTAGGATTAAATTTATTGATTAGCAAATTTTTTAAATAAAAAATTAGAAATTAACCGCCAATATCTATTTTTAAGCATTGAATTACTTCTCAATCATACGGTCATGGAACAGAAGATAACCGATATTTAAGCCGGCATTCCAGTTGTTTTCAGGATAGGAATATCTATTCACATAAAAGGCGGCGGAAATGACTTTCAAATTAGCGACAAATGTCAACTCATTGAAATAATAGAGTCGAGAAAAAGCGGCTCTATATTCCGAACCATAACTACCCGTAGTCGTAATCTGTTTGTATGGCGCATAGGCGTAATTTTCGAAACGCAGATGTAAAACCTTATTGAATTTAAAGATCGGTCCAACACCAACCGCCAGATAGGTATGAGCGCAAAAAGCGGAATTGAATACGAATTTGCTATGCGCGGAAGGCGTATACATCGGAGAAATCAGAAGGCTCTCCATATAACTGTCCATCAATGGAACCGTAGAGAGCACACCGTCGAAATAGGTGCCTAACGTAAAATGTTTGCCTAAACTGAAATAGTGGTCCGAATTGGCGGACAATTGGAACCAATTAATCTTATTGAAAGGAGACTCCTCCAGACCGAGCTGCCCGGTTTCGTCTAACACATACTTGCTAGACCATTGCCTTCCGAAAACATACTGCCCCGTCAAAGAAATACGCATACCTTCTACGGGATATTGCTTGTGGGACAACGAATTATGCTTATATTGAATAAGTCCGACGCCCAAATTATAGTTGGTGGAATTCCAATTCTCCTTCTCCCTTGGCAGACGATGGTAATAATCTACCTTGTGACCATAGCACATTCCGACATCCATTTTACCTTTCAGATAGAACGGAACCATAAATTTCACTTTTCCGTAAACCTCTGACGTATAAGCTTGCGTGGAGACATTGTTCGTAATGTCGTTCTCATAAAAAGGCTCCTGCTCATTCAACGCATTAATATTACAATAATCGACAATCAACTTCATGCTTAAAGGCACACGTCCGGGATTATCCAAGCGAGCTTGCATGTGCACGTCCTTGTAAAGAGAACCAATCTGGCCGTCTAATGTGACATTGTAACCAATACTCCTCACACCTCTTTTCTGAACACCCAAAAAAACATTATTCGCAGCCGTCGATGAGATGTTTCCGCCCAAACTCATTTCAAAATCGCTATTCATGGAGACATCCAAATAGAGATCATATGCCCCTGCGGAATCATTATAATAGGCGTGCGGAACAATTTCTGAAATTTTCTCGTCAGACAATAAATTAAAATACGTGCGTTGGAACGTCTCCATATTCAATGTCGAATCCTTCCGTCCCATGTTGAAACTCTTCAACAAATATCTGCGCTGCGACTCGTTCACTCCTCGAATCGTTACATTACTGAAAACCAAATCCTTCTCTTGTGCGACGTAAGTCCTTCTTTTAAGGGCGATAATGTCAGGATGCACATTTCGATTCACTCGTGATTTGATCTTAGCGATAAGAGCTTTAGTCGAATCGTACCCCAATTTTTCCAATTGCTTCACTTTATAGAAATCCAACAATCCGACATCCTTGAAATGGAAATCAATCAGAATGCCTTTCTCCTCAGGAATTTCATAATTCGTCTCGTCCATGATGAGTGTCTCCAGCAAAGAAACAGGGCTCGCTTTGTCGACCGAATCCAATGTCGGATTATCGCTCACCGAGCAACCGATTATATAATCCGGTTTGAAGTCTTTTTCCATGACATCCACCGGGAAATTGTTGTATATTCCGCCATCCAACATCAACAATCCGTTCACCTGAATCGGTTTGAACACAAACGGGAAGGACATGGAAGTACGAACCGCATCGCCTAAATCACCTCTCCGATGAACATAAGCGCATTTATGCGCAACGTCAGATGCCACACAACGGAAAGGGACAAACAAGCTGTCGAAGTTTCCTTTGCATACCGCATTCGCCTTGGAAAACAAATCCATAAAGGCAATGTTTAACTGATCGGGAGGGAGAACACTAGTAGGGATAAGGAAATTGGCTTTCGTTTTGGACGAATCCCTCACATTCACTTTAAAGCTGATAAACTCCGGAGTAGGGTCGTCCCGCTTGAAAAAGAAGAGATTTTCCTCGTCGATGTTTCCGTTCTGCCATCTCATGAACTGGTCAGACAAAATGAGTTGCTCCATCTGATCCGGCGAATAGCCCATCGCATAGAGAGAACTGACAATCGCCCCCATAGAGGTTCCCGCCACATAATCAATCGGTATGCCTTCCTCCTCCAATGCCCTAATGACACCAATATGGGTGCAGCCTTTAGCACCTCCGCCACTCAGCACCAATCCTACACGTTGCGCATACACACCATTCACGGTCACCGACGTAAATGCCAGCAACAAAATCATCACAAATCGTATGTTGTGTAGACAACGCATATCTTTCTTTTACTATTTATTGTCGTTAACTAAACAAATTGTGCATTTGTTTTCCGAATCTAAACGGATCGTGAGCCGATCGCCAGTTTGCGGATTCTTACCCAAAATGGCTTCCGCAACCGGATCCTCCACATATTTCTGCAAAGCCCGCTTCATCGGTCGCGCTCCATATTGCGGATCGTAACCTTGTTCGGCTATGAAAGATTTCGCCTCCTCTTCCAAACATAGCGTGAAGCCTAACTCTTCCATTCTTTTAAAAATATGGGCAAGTTCCAAGTCAATGATTTTCATAATGGAATCTTTCTCTAACTGCTCAAACAAGATAACGTCATCGACCCTATTGAGGAACTCAGGAGAAAAGGTTTTATTCAAAGCCTTCATAATGACGCTTTGCGCCAACTTCTTATCCCCCTCATTATTAGTCATGGAGAAACCGATTCCCTTACCAAACTCTTTCAATTGACGGGTTCCCGCATTAGAAGTCATAATAATGACCGTATTTCTAAAATCTATGTGACGACCTGTACTATCCGTTAGACGCCCCTCGTCGAGCACCTGCAATAACATATTGAACACATCGGGATGCGCTTTCTCGATTTCATCGAACAACACGATAGAGTAGGGTTTACGCCTAACTTGTTCTGTCAATTGTCCGCCCTCCTCATATCCGACATATCCCGGAGGCGCTCCGTTAAGGCGCGACACGGAATATTTGTCCATATATTCGCTCATATCCACACGAATCAAAGCATCAGCGCTACCAAACATCTCCTTCGCCAACGATTTCGCCAAATAGGTCTTACCAACACCTGTCGGACCTAAGAATATGAACGAACCTACGGGACGATTAGGATCTTTCAACCCGATACGGTTACGCTGAATCGCCTTCACCGTCTTATCAACCGCCTCGTCCTGTCCGATAATCAAAGACTTCAACACAGCCCCCATGCGAACCAATTGTTCGCCTTCGGAACGTGCCATTCGCTGCACGGGCACACCAGACATTTTGGAAACGACCTTCATCACATGGTCGGCAGTAACTGACAACCGGCACTCTTTCTGACTCTCCATCCAAGACTTCCTTTCAGCGACCAATTGGGAAGATAATGTTTTCTCCTTATCCCTATAATCGGCTGCCAACTCGAAATCCTGCGACGTAACAGCCCTCATCTTCATATCTTTAACAGAAGCGATTTGGGACTCAAGGTTCAGGATGGTCTCTGGGACAGTTATATTAGCGATATGCATAGCTGAACCTGCCTCATCCAACGCATCGATCGCCTTGTCAGGGAAACAACGGTCTGTGATATACCTGCCTGTCAACTTCACGCAAGCCTCCAATGCTTCATCCGTAAAAATCACATTATGATGGTCCTCATATCTTTCCTTCACATTTTTCAGAATCATCAACGTATCTTCCGGAGAAGTAGGTTCCACAATTATTTTTTGGAAACGTCGCTCCAATGCACCATCTTTCTCTATTTTTGTGCGATATTCATCCAATGTAGTAGAACCGATACATTGAATTTCTCCTCTCGCCAAAGCAGGTTTCAACATATTCGCCGCATCGAGCGAACCTTGCGTCCCGCCCGCACCTACTATCGTATGAATTTCATCGATAAATAAGATAATATTAGGATTTTTTGTCAATTCGCCTAAAATAGCCTTGATTCGTTCCTCAAATTGACCTCGATATTTAGTACCAGCCACTACAGAACCCAAATCCAAAGAAACGATGCGCTTGTCGTATAAAATACGTGAAACATTTTTATTAACAATACGGAGTGCCAATCCCTCCACAATCGCAGTCTTCCCGACACCAGGCTCACCAATTAATATCGGATTATTCTTCTTCCTTCTACATAAAATCTGTGCCAAGCGTTCCGTCTCAACCTCTCTTCCTACCACAGGATCCAACCTTCCTTCTTCAGCAGCCTTGGTAAGATCCACTCCGAAATTATTCAACACTGGGGTATCTTCGTCAATTTTCAAACCATCCATCTCTTTTACGGATGACTTTGTCGCTTCATCCTTGTTATTGGCGGAATAATAGCTGCCCGAAGTGGGATCACCATACATCGGATCATCATCGTCATCGTCCGTCGGAATCTGCTTAATGCCGAAATCGACACCATTTTTATTAGCCAACGATAATATCTGCTCGTAAGTCACATTTTGGTTACGAAGCGATTCAGCCGCCATACTGGTGTTCTCTCGCATTATGGCAAGCAACAGATGGTCTGTCTCCAACTCGTCACAACGCAACTGACGAGTCTCCAAACTAGCATATTTCAATATTTTTTCCGTGGATTTCAACAATGGCAATTCGCTATCGAAAGAAACCTCGGTCGTCTGACGCAACTTATCCTCTAAAAAATCCTTGACTGCCTTCGTGTCAACTCCCAATATAGAAAGAAACTTATTGGCGGGACCGTTTCCATCACGCAAAATTCCAAGTAAGAGATGCTCCGGGGCTATACAGGAATTCCCCAATCTCTGCGCCTCTTCCCGGCTATAAGACAACACATCCCTTACACTTTGTGAATATTTATATAGAGCCATATATATTTTTCAAATTTTTGTATAGTAAGTCATGCAAATATATAGAATCAAGGCCATTTTTCCAATAATAAAAAGGTAAACCAGAAAAAAATAACAAAGAGCGACGTTTTTTTATTGAAAAGAACGATTTTCAAATTGAACCATTGCGCAGAATTGTTTTTTTATATAATTTTACCGATAATTTTTACGATAAACTAGGTAGTAAATATAATGTTTGAATTAGACAGAATTATTCCAATCGACATTGACAAGGAGATGCGGTCTTCATACATTGACTATTCAATGTCTGTGATTGTCTCCCGTGCGTTGCCGGACGTGAGGGCCGGTTTCAAGCCAGTTCACCGACGCGTTTTATTCGGCATGAGCGAATTGGGTTTGGTTTCCAATAAACCGACAAAGAAATCAGCAAGAATCGTAGGTGAAGTGTTAGGAAAATACCACCCGCACGGTGATTCTTCCGTATACGGCACATTAGTTCGTATGGCACAGGATTTCTCATATCGTTACATGTTGGTAGATGGACATGGTAACTTCGGTTCAATTGACGGCGACTCCGCCGCTGCCATGCGTTACACGGAAGCGCGTCTTCAGAAAATCACGGAAGACATTTTGATTGACCTAGATAAAGACACTGTCGATTTTCAAGATAATTTCGATGGGGAACACCAAGAACCTACCGTCCTTCCTACTAGAATTCCTCAGTTGTTGGTTAACGGAGCATCCGGTATCGCAGTTGGTATGGCTACCAATATGCCACCTCATAACTTGTCTGATACTATCGACGCTTGCGTTGCTTATGTGGACAACAAAGACATCGATCGAAGATCTAATCAAACTTATCAAAGCGCCTGATTTCCCGACAGGCGGCATCATCTACGGTTATTCTGGCGTGCGTGACGCTTATTTAACGGGTCGAGGACGTGTGGTTATCCGCTCTAAAGTGGAAATTGAAAACGAAAATGGAAGAGAGAAAATAGTCGTTCGTGAAATTCCTTACTTGGTTAACCGCGCCGAAATGATTAAGGCGATCGCCGACATGGTGGCTGAGAAGAAATTAGAGGGTATCTCCAACATCAACGACGAGTCTGACCGTGAGGGTATGCGTATCGTCATCGACGTGAAACGTGACGCTAACTCAAATGTGCTCTTGAACAAACTCTACAAATATACAGAACTGCAATCATCCTTTAGCGTGAACAATATCGCATTGGTTCACGGAAGACCTAAGTTACTGAATTTAAAGGAATTGATAGCAGAGTTCATCGAACATAGACACGAAGTTGTCGTCCGTAGAACCAAATTCGAATTGGCAGAGGCTGAAAAGAAAGCACACATTCTTGAGGCGCTAATCGTCGCAGTTGACAATATCGACGAGGTGATCAGAATCATCCGTTCTTCTGAGAACGTGAATGGTGCCAAAGAAGGCTTAATGAAGCGCTTCAACTTCGACGAAGAGCAAGCTAAGGCAATCGTTGAGATGCGTCTGGGGGCATTGACAAAACTCTCTATCGACGATTTGAGGGCTAAATATGACGAACTCATGAAACTCATCAACCACTTAAAGGCTATTTTGGCGAGCGTGGATCTCCAAATGCAAGTGGTGAAAGAGGAATTGATCGACGTGAAAAACAAGTATGGTGATCCAAGACGCACCGAAATCAAATACACATCAGAAGAGTTCAATCCAGAGGACTTCTACTCTGACGACCAAATGGTCATCACGATTTCTCACCTCGGATACATCAAACGCACTCCGTTGGAGGAATTCAAAGCGCAGGGACGTGGAGGTGTCGGTTCTAAAGGCAGTAGTTCCCGCGACGAGGACTTCATCGAGTATATTTACCCAGCGTCCATGCATAACACGATGTTGTTCTTCACACAAAAGGGGCGCTGTTTCTGGTTAAAAGTATACGATATTCCAGAAGGAGGCAAGAATACGAAGGGTAGAGCGATACAAAATATGCTCAACATAGATTCCGACGACAATGTGAACGCTTTCATAAAGATTAAATCGTTGGATGACGAAGAATTCTGCAAATCTCATTACTTGATGTTCTGCACCAAGAACGGTGTCGTTAAAAAGACTTCATTAGAGGCTTATTCTCGTCCAAGAGCAAACGGTGTGAACGCCATCACCATCAGAGAGGACGACAAAGTCATCCAAGTGAGACTTACCACAGGTAACAGCGAAATCATCCTCGCTAACCGCAACGGACGCGCCATCCGCTTCAACGAGACAAAAGTTCGTGAAATGGGTAGAACAGCAACGGGTGTTCGCGGTATGACTTTGGACGGACCTGATGACGAAGTGGTCGGAATGATAGCAATCAACGACCCTCAGACAGAAACCGTCATGGTTGTTTCCGAACAAGGATACGGAAAACGTAGCGACATAGAAGATTACCGTATCACCAACCGAGGCGGTAAGGGTGTGAAGACGATGAACATTACGGATAAGACTGGTCTTCTCGTAGCTATTAAGAGCGTCACGGATGAGAATGATTTAATGATCATCAACAAATCGGGCATCACCATCAGATTGAAGGTAACAGATATCCGCGTGATGGGACGTGCTACCCAAGGCGTTCGCCTCATCAATCTCACCAAAAAGAATGACCAAATCGCATCAGTATGCAAAGTCATTTCACAACCAGATGAAGAGGAGGAAATTCTAGAGGAGGAAGGTTCCGTAGAGACAGATGTAAATGATAATAATAATAACGAACAATAAATTATTAAGAGAAGTATCATGAAGAAAATCACATTAACAGCACTCGCATTATCGATTGCAATGGGTGGTTTTGCCCAGAAAAAGAATGTATCATCAGCGGAAGGCGATTTGATCGAACCAGTAAACTTGCAAGGAGCCCAAACTCATATTGAGGCAGCAATGAAAGATCCAACAACTGCGAATTGGGCAAAAACATACTTCGTGGCAGGTCAAGTTTATTATAAAATATATGAAACGGAGGCTTTGAAAAGACAATCTGGAATGGAGTTCTCTCAAGACCTCATGAGTGAAAACCTTTCGAAAGCGGTAGACGCTTATTTGAAATGTGGTGATTTGGATCAAAAACCAGACGAAAAAGGAAAGGTTAAGCCTAAATACACCAAAGATGTGGTGAAAAATTTAAAGAGCTACGCCGACTACTTGATCGCAGAAGGTCAAGAGCACCAGAAAAAAGGCGAGAACGAAAAAGCCGTCAACATGATGACCCAATATTTGAACCTCGCTAATTCAGATGTACTAAAGAGCGAAAACCTTCAAGCGAACTCAATGTATAACGATGTGAAATTCCTCGTCGTCAACTTGTCTGCCAGCCTTCCTGAAAAAAGACAAAGCATGATTCAATACATGAACGAGTTGAAGGCGGCTGGTTATAAGGAAGAGACCATGTACGAATGGTTAAGCGACGCATATGCAGCTGACAAGGAGACTGACAAGATGATTAATATTCTCAATGAGGGTATCAAAAAATATCCGGGAAATAAATATTTGATTGGAAACCTAATCAACTATTACTTGGAGAATAACAAAGAGCAAGAGGCTATCCTATATTTGGACGCTGCAATTCAAAAGGATCCGAACAACGCACAATATTATATGATTAAAGGTGAAATGTCAATCAAAAAGAGCAAATTTGACGACGCAATCACCAATTTGAAGAAAGCATGCGAATTGGATCCGGAAAACTTCAACGCACAATATGAATGCGGATTGGCTTATGAGAAAAAAGGCGAAGAAATTTTCGATGCTGCTAAGAATATCAAAGATGTAAAAAAATACAACGTAGAAAAAAATAAAGCTAACGAGGAATACAAGAAATCTCTTCCATATTTCGAGAAAGCTTTCAAAATCAATAACAATGACGAAATGAATCTTCGTTTCCTTCGCTCCGTTTACTACAAATTGTCTATGAACGACAAATACAACGAAGTAGACAAACTAATCAAAGCAATGGAAAAGAAATAATATAATTGATATTATATTAATGAAAAAGGGAATGTTCATGAGGACATTCCCTTTTTTTGCATACGATTAATCGCGAAAAGCTGAGTATATGCGGTAAAACATCAAAAAAAAGAAACTCATCCATTAACTTTCCTCGATATACATTTGATTAGATTAAAATAAATCATTAAATTCGTAGAAAATAGGGTTGTATTATGAATATGAAATTGACAGTCATAATCGTAGGCTACAATTCATGGCATTATCTGCAAAAGAATTTAGCGTCTCTTGCTTTCCTAAAAGAAGACAAAGCAATCGTTACTAATATAGCTGGAACAACAAGGGATGTTGTCGAAGGTAATGTTAACTTAAGTGGGGTCCCGGTACAAATATTTGACACCGCAGGCTTGAGGGATTCTGATGATTTAATCGAACAAATAGGCATTAAAAAAGCTAAAAAAGCAGTTGAAGAATCTGGTTTGATAATATTTGTTGTAGATGAGACTGGAATAGATAACGAATTGTATTCTTTAGTAAAAAATAAAAAGCATCTAATCGTGTATAACAAAGCTGATTTAATTAAGACAAAAGAAAAGAACAAAATTTATGTTTCAGCGAAAGAAAAAGATTTAGATCAAC